>JBDNGG010000019.1:0-4269 GCA_041689405.1 Terrimicrobiaceae bacterium
GTGACTGGATGGGAGTGGGCAAGATACTCATCCTGACGGCGGCGCATCTCGGCAGTGACGCTTCGGCTACAGAGCAGGATATTATTCTCGTAATTCAGCTCGAAGCTGCGGCGGTCCATGTTGGCGGATCCGATGAGAGTGATCTCGTCGTCGAGAGTTAGGGACTTGGTGTGCAGTAGACCCCCATCGTATTCGTGAATGCGAACTCCCGAGGCAAGCAGGTCAGCGTAGTAACTGCGACTGGCAGCACCGACGATCCACGAGTCATTCCGAGCCGGCGTAATCAACGTCGTTTTGACCCCGCGCAGCGCGCAGGAGCAGAGTGCGGTTTGCATGGGGTCATCCGGCACATAATAGGGCGTCGTAATGAAGATCTCGCGCCGGGCGGTGTAGATCAGGTTCTCGAAAATTTCGGGCATTGCCGAGTTACGCGCGGTGGGACCGGTGCCGATGACTTGCGCTGCAAACCCTGCTTCGCCGGGTGCCAGGGGTTCTTTCAGGATGTCGTCGAGATTGTCATCGACCTGCCCCAGCCAGTCGCAGGCAAAGAGATGCTGGTTTTCTCTCACAACCGGCCCGGTGAAGCGCATCATCGCATCGACCCACGGCGCAAACTTGGCTTTGACCCGGAATTCGGGGTCTGCGCAATTCTGGCTACCGCAGTACGTGATGCGGTTGTCGATCACCAGGATCTTGCGGTGGTTGCGCAGATCGATCCGTCCCCGCAGCGACCGGAGCAGCAGATTACCAATCGGCAGCGCTGTGGCCACCCGGACGCCCGCGTCGCGCAGTGCTTTCCAGTGGATGGATTCGATCATGGCACGGGAGCCCAAGCCATCGGCCATGGCGCGGCAGACCACCCCGCGTGCCGCGGCCCGTTTAAGCGCCTCCACCATCTTGAGCCCGTTGTTGTCGGTCAGCCAGATGTAAAATGTCAGGTGGACATGGACTTTGGCGGCATTGATGTCCGCAACCATTGACTCGATAGCGGCATTCGAATCCGCCATAAGGTGGGCCTGATTGCCGCCGACGGCTGGGTAGCCATTGACCGACTGGCCGAGTCGGAAAAGGTGGGCGTAGATTTCAGGAATCATCGGCCGGCATTCCGGCGCGTCCATCCCGGGGATCTTGGCGACCGTCGGCATTTCCGAAAGGACCTTACGATCGCGGGCCACTCGTCGTCTTCCGATATTGGTTTCCCCAAGCATCAGATAGGCAATGAGCCCAAGCACCGGCACCGCGGTGATGACCACGATCCATGCCACTCGTGACGCTGGTTCACGGTGCGGCCGCAGGATGACCCGCATGATGACGGCAACATGGACGAGGAGGAGGAGTCCTGCTCCCAAGGCGGCGAATATCTGGTGGTTTGTCATCCGGTTAATGGCACAACGGCAGTCAATCACGGCTCGCGCCTCGGCCGGAAGCACTTTGTTCGAGACTCGAGAACATGCCGTCCTCCCGAGTCAGACGTCAGGCTTTCGGCAATCCTCTGATACGGATCGTGCCTTCGGTGACTTGACGGCAGATGATCTCGATAGCAAATGCCGATCCAACTCCAAGTGCTCTTAAGACAGATGGCTTCCTCGTCTTCCACCGTTCTGTAAGCATCCAGCGGGTAGTATCTTATGGATCTTCGCTGGGTTCTTCGCTATTTCCAGTGGGGTGGCGACCCCGTTAGCCCGGTGGGCTAATTTCCTAATCGACCCTCCGGGTCTTACCTGGACATGCTCACCCACTGGAAATAGCGAAGAATCACAATTTTCGCGTGAAAGCCCTCAATCTTTTTCAACTGTTTCTCTGCCACGTTGCTGTAGCGGTCCAACTCCTCCCGAGAAAAATCTTTTACCGTTCGCGCTGCCGCCATGCGCTCGATCTTCAATCCCGTTTTGAGGAACTCCCGCGCCTCCCGCCTCGCCGCCAGAAGATCTGCGCTTTTAGGCTTGTGCCATGCCGTAACCCCCGCTACCTTTCGCCACAAGTGATAACCACCGCTGACGTAACGGTAGATTCCTTCTGCAACTCGTGAATACCGTCTCTCCTGTTTCGTCCTCATATCTTGTCTCCTGCACTGCGGATGCGCCTCAGCACTCCCACAGCACAGGTGTGGGAAATGGGTGCAGCAGGGGGAAACTCAGGGATTCACAAGTCACTGATTTTCAATATTTTCGCCGGCATAGCTCAGTGGTAGAGCAACGGTTTTGTAAACCGTCGGTCCTCGGTTCGAATCCGAGTGTCGGCTTTCTTTTTCAGCACAATCATCGGCCTAATCTCCTTGGTTGATTTTCCGTCGGGCAAGTGGCTCGTTAAATCATGACAATCGTTAAGTTTTTACTTCCAGTCATCGTCTTAGGACTTGTGGCATGCGACCCGGCACCCAAACCGGAGACTCCTGCCGCCCCTGTTGAGGTGGCTGCCACTCCTCAACCCCCCGCAACACCGTCGCCCACCCCTGAGCCATCCCCGACTCCAGAGCCCATCAACACAAGTGCAGAGGTTTCGATTCTGGGCTACCATCGTTTCGAGAATCCGCCGCGCGATTCACTTGCCATCAGCACGCAAATGTTCCGGGAACAAATGCAGGCGCTGAAGGACGCAGGGATCACGGTGATCCCCATGGCTGACTATCTGGCGTGGCGGGAGGGAGAAAAAAATATCCCAGCTCGAAGTGCGGTGATCACGATGGATGACGGATACGTCTCCTGCTACACCGAGGCGTGGCCAGTACTCAAAGAGTTTGGCTACCCGTTCACCATGTATGTGTATACCAACTACATCAGCGCTGGCGGGAAATCGATCACGTGGGAGCAACTTGCGGAGATGCGCGATGCCGGCGTTGACATCGGGAGCCACAGCATCTCTCACGATAACATGGCACGTCCGAAACGCGCAAAAGGTGAGCCGTATGATCAATGGCTCTGGCGCGAGCTCAAGGAGTCCAAGGAGACGCTGGAATCCAAGCTGGGAATTCCAATTTTGACCTTTGCCTATCCATTCGGTGTCCACAATGAAATCGTCATGCAGAAGGGACTGGAAGCAGGATATGAAGCGCTGTTTACGGTGAGCGGGCAGAAGGGTAGATATGATTCGCCGCCCGCTTCCGTCGGACGGTTCATCATCCAAAGCGATAAGCCATTTACCTTCACCAACGCGCTCAAAACCTCTGGCACCACCGGCGGAGCAGTAGTGCAAGCGGGCACCGGCGCGGTCTCGCCAGGCATCATCACCCGCCCTGCGCAAGGGGAGGAAATTGGCAACCCGTTTCCTCGGATCGAGGCGGACCTTTCCACTTTGGGAAAACTGGATCCCAAATCTGTCGAGATGCGCATCAGCGGATTTGGGCCGGTGCCTGCGGAATTCAATGAGGCAACCCAGCAAATCAGCTACACAATGCACCAGCGGTTGCGCGAACCCGAGGTCACCGTGATCGTTCTAGGCCGTGCAGATGGAAAACGAGTGCAAGCCAGTTGGGCATTTCGCGTAAAGCCTGCAGTCGCGGTCGCTGAGGAGGTGGCATTGCCATCCACACCCGCTGAAACTGATGATGAATCCGGGATTCCCGAGATGATTCCCGCATCGTAGTTCAGATCTCGAACAATTAGATTTCGCCCGCTCGGGCAACGAGCTGCAGCCAGTACCATTGCCATGTCCGCTTCCCATCCTCTGTGGCGAGGCGGTATAATGACCGGATGGAATCTGGTGCAGAGTCGTACATCCGAACCACCTCATCCCGATTGGCCTGCGGGGTCGCCGCAGTTTGAAAATACCATTCGAGGCGCGGTTGGATCAGGCGGCCCACGTCACAGTGAACCACATGCAAATGTGCGCTCTCGCAAAGTGTCCGCCATTCGCCCGGAGGCAGCAGGCGTCCATGACTGCGGTCTCTGAGCTTCTCCACCCGATTCATCCATGCGGCGGCTTACGGTTCGGCGTCCGGCACAGAACCATCAATCAATAGAAACCATCCGCCGGGCTTGAGGACTCGCGCAGACTCCCGCACAAAATCCTGTGGAGAACTGAAAGGTTCTTCGCTGTTTTCGGTGGGTGAGCATGTTCAGTTAAGACCCGGAGGGTCCATTAGGAAATTAGCCGGTGGTGCAAACCCTGAGCTTTCTACAGAGCGACCCTTATCCTGCATTTTATAATGATTCAACCGCATCTCATCTGCGCCGAAGCCGTCTCCGGTTTGCATTGGCAGAGAATATGCCCCGCCACGAGTTTCGGTAGTTGCCGCCGACGGGGCGCGTATTCTTCGGCTATCCGCGCGGA
>JBDNGG010000020.1:0-8581 GCA_041689405.1 Terrimicrobiaceae bacterium
GAGTGGTCTTGCCCGCGCCGTTCGGACCGATGATGCCGTGGGCGTGGCCGGACTCCACGCGAACATGGCAATTTGAAATGGCGCAGAGGCCGCCAAAGCGCTTGGTGACGTTGTCGATTTCAAGAAGGGCACTCATGACTCGCGGCGTTCTTTTAATTCGCGCTTGGGTAAAAACCAGGTGAGCTCTTTCATGCCCATGATGCCACGCGGACGGAAGAGCATGAGCAGGATGAGGAGGCTGGAGAGAATGACCATGCGCCAGTAGCCCAATCCCATATTTTCCAATTGGTAGAAAAGAAAGGTGAATACCACTGCGCCAAGAATCGAGCCTCCCAGCGAACTAATGCCTCCAAGATACACCATGACGAGGATTTCGGTGGATTTCATGATGTCGAAATACTTCGGATTGATGAAATTCAAGTGGGAGTAAAGTGCCCCGGCCACGCCACCGAAAAATGACGACACCACGAAGGCGAGGATCTTGGCTTCGCGAACGCGCACGCCCATCGCGTTGGCGGCGATCTCGTCCTCGCGGATGGCGATGATGGCGCGTCCGAATTTCGAATACACAAGATTGCGAATGACAAACATCGTGACGACAACCCAGAAAAACGTCCACGGCAGCGTGGTGTATTTATCAACCCCAAGCAGCCCCGCCGGGCCGCCGACGTAGGAGATATTTTCCCACGACGATTTGACGATCATGAGGAAAGCGAGGGTGATAATGGCAAGGTAATCGCCGCGTGTCTTGAAGGAGAGCAGCGCCAAAAGAAACCCGATGATCGCCGCCATGACACCACCAAAAATGACAGCCACGGGAAACAGCATCGGAATATCGGGCATCCATTTTGTGGTGAAAACGGCAGAGGTGTAAGCCCCCAGGCTCATGAAACCCGCATGCCCAACCGAAAACTCACCCATGTAGCCGTTCACGAGATTCAGGCTCACGCAGAGAATGATATTGATCCCGATCGTGATGAGAATGATCTGCGTGTAACCGCTGAAAATGGGCTGGTAATGGGCAAGAATCGCAATGGCAAAGCCGATCACGACCAGTGTAGGAAGGATCCAGCGGTTACGCGCGAGGTGGGAGAGAAAAGCGCTCATACCTTCTGATTCGGCGCCTGACCGAGCAGACCGTACGGTTTGAAAATGAGGATGAGCAGCAACAATGAATAAGAAATAAGATCGCGATACGAGGAGTCAAACATCACCACGGCGAGGACTTCCACCGCACCCAGAATGAAGCCGCCGAGCACAGCGCCACGGATGCTCCCGATGCCACCGACGACCGCGGCAATGAACGCCTTCCAGCCAACCAGGATACCCATGCTCGGAGCAATGACGGGGTAGGCGAGGCCGTAAAGCATGCCTGCTGCGCCACCAAGACCCGCTCCGATAAGAAACGTCATCGAGATGATGCGATCAACGGGAATACCCATGAGCGGGACCGTGCGCGAATCAAAGGAGATGGCGCGCATGGCCATGCCGTAACGCGTTTTCCGGATGAGGAAATCCAGTGCCACCATCAGGATCAGAGACACGCAAATGATAACGATCTGCAGGGCAGTAATGGTGAGGGTCACCGAGGCCCCTGCGGCGTCAGGATGCGGCATTTCGAAAAGCTCAAACGTCGTATTCGTGAAAAGCTTGGGCATCGACTTCGAGTAGGGAAAGATCACAAGGGTGAGGCTTTGAATAAGGAGGCCACAGCCGAGGGCGGTGATGATCGCAGAGACCCGCGGCGCATTACGCAGCGGCCGATACGCCACCCGTTCGATGGACGCACCGAGCACGCCAATGATGACCATCACCAAAAGCAGGACGGCAATGAAGCTTAGAAGCGGGGGAAAGACGACCAGGACCGGAGCGAGAACACCCACAAGCAACATGCAGGCGAAGGCGCCCAGCATGAACAAATCCCCATGGGCAAAATTGATCATGGTCAGCACTCCGTAGACCATCGTGTAGCCGAGTGCGATCAGGGCGTAAATCGATCCCTGCTGCAAAGCGTTGATCGTCTGCTGTGCGAGGTAAAGAACGTCGTCGAGCATCCGATCTTAAAAATCAGCAGAGGTCATGAAGTCCATGAAGAAAAAATTTCCTTCACAGCCCTTCATGTCCTTGATGGTGAAACCGGTGATCAGGGCTGCGCGTTGGCCACCCAGACGAATTCCCCGTCCTTGATCTGCAGAATAACAGCACTCTTGATCGGATCGCCACTGCCGGGCTGAAATTGCATCGTGCCGGTGATTCCGTCGTAGTTCGGGATCTTGGCGAGCGCATCGCGAATGGCCTGTCGATCCAGATTGCCGGCATCGGTGATGGCTTCGACGAGCAAACCAAAGGCGTCATAGGTAAGCGCGGCAACATCATCGGGCTCCTGACCATATTTTGCTTTGTAGTCGGCCATGAATTTCTGGGCGATGGGCGTGGCGATCTGGGTCGAGTAGTGGTTGCAGAAATACGACCCCTCGATGGCAGCACCTCCAAGTTTGATGATTTCGGGTGAACTCCATGCATCGCTGCCAACGAACTGCGCAGTAATGCCGAGGCTGCGTGCCTGCTGTGCGATGAGTGGCACGTCATTGTAGTAGGCGGGCAGGAAAATCATATCGGGGTTGGTGGATTTGATTTTCGTAAGCTGCGCGGAGAAGTCCTTGTCGCCAGTGGTGTAGGTTTCGAAGCTGACGATCTGGCCGCCATCTTTCTCAAACGTCTCCTTGAAGAGCGCGGCCTGTGCATTGGGAGCCTCGGAGGAACTGTCATAGAGGACGGCTGCCGTTTTGGCCTTGATGTTGTTCAAGGCGAACTTCGCCAGCACCTGAGCCTGAAAAGCATCAGTGAAACAGGCGCGGAAAACGTAATCCTTCGGCTTGCCGGTGTTTGGGTCGAGTGTGGTCTTGGGATTGGTGGACCACGGCGAAATCATAACGCACTTTGCTGCCTCGGCGATGTCGGAAGCGGGAATGGCACACACGCTGGCATTGGGGCCGATCATGGCAACGACTTCGTCCTGAGTGATAAGGCGCTGTGCGACGGCAGCAGCTTGGTCGGCCTTTGCACCGTTGTCACCTATGACGAGGTTGATCGGGAGGGTTATTTCGCCGACTTTGACACCTCCGGCAGCGTTGAGCTGATCCACGAAAAGTTTGGCCGCGTTTTGCGAGGAGGCACCCACGGCGGGCATCTCTCCGGTTAACTCCGTATTGAGGCCGATTTTGACCGAAGGTTCGCTGCTTTTGCCGCAACCAGCCAAAGCCATCAGGGCCAGAACACCAAGGAGGATAGAGAGATTTTTTATCAGGACCACTTTAGGCATATAAAGGGTTTCGCAGCTTGTAGCAAGCTTTGCTTTTGCTCAGGCTGCCGCAGGCGAGCTAAGCTTTGATTTTGGAGGTAATTGCATTCTCTACCTTCATCTCCAATGTCCTTTCCGACATGAAGCAATTGATGCGTGTTTACGCCCGGGGGTGGAAGTTCTTGTGAACCGCCTTCAAGCGCTTCTGGTCGACATGGGTGTAGATTTCCGTTGTGGAGATGTCGGCATGGCCGAGCAGCTCCTGAATGATTCGGAGGTCGGCACCATTTGAAAGCAGGTGGGTGGCGAATGAATGCCGCATGAGATGGGGGTAGACATTCGACTCGATCCCGGCGAGGGAGGCGTAGGATTTGACCAGCTGCCATATGCGGGCCGGCGTGAGCTTTTTTCCCCGCACGGACAGAAGAACCTCTGCTCCAGATTTCGGCCCGATGAGGGTCGGTCGCTCGACGGCAAGGTAGCGGTTGATAGCATCGCGGGCTTTGCCTCCCACGGGAACAATCCGTGTTTTGTTTCCTTTGCCAACAACGCGGATCCACCCAGCATCCAAATCGAGATTTTCCAACCGGGCGTTGCAGAGTTCGGACACCCGGAGACCGCTGGAGTATAGCAGCTCCAGCATCGCGCGGTTACGCAGTGCGCAGGGATCTTGATCGCCGACGGCGTTGATCAGCTGCTCGATCTGGGGGATGTTTAGAGTATCCGGGAGGTAGCGTTCGATGCGGGGGATGTGGATGAATTCAGCCGGATCGGATTGCAAGTGGCGCCGGGTGATGAGAAATCGAAAGAAAATCCGAAGGGCTACCGCCTCCGCTTTGATACTGGCTGCCGCCAGACCGGCCCGTTTGCGGTGAGCCAAAAAATCACTTAAGTGCTGCGCGGTGACATCGGATGGATGTGCAAGTTGCTGGGTGGCCGCGAGCCAGTGCGAAAAGGTATCCAGCGATTGTCGGGTTGATAGCTGGTAGTTCGTGGATAACCCGCGCTCGGCGGCAAGGAACAAAATCAGCTCGTCAACAAATGGCTCCATCCCGAAGCGCCTCGAAGTTCATGCCAGAAATTTGCTCAAATGCCTCGATATACTTTGCCGAGGTGCTGCGGACCACATCGTCCGGCAGAGATGGCGCAGGTGGAGTTTTATCCCAATCCAGCGACTCCAGATAGTCGCGCACAAATTGCTTGTCGTAGCTCGGAGGGCTACCACCGGGTGAATAGTCACAAGCGGGCCAGAATCTCGAAGAGTCCGGCGTAAGGCATTCATCGATGAGAACGACCTCATCATTGACCATTCCAAATTCGAATTTCGTGTCCGCAATGATGATACCCTGTTGCGCAGCAAAAGCACGACCGTGTTCATAGAGTTCAATGCTGAAAGCGCGAACCTGCTGCGCAATCTCCTCACCAAGAATTCGGCGGCATTCGTTCCACGAAATATTTTGATCGTGGCCAGTATCCGCCTTGCTGGCAGGCGTGAAAATCGGCTCAGGCAGCTTTCCAGCCTGTTCCAGTCCGGGAGGAAGCTGATGACCGCAGATGGATCCATTTGTCTGGTAATCCTTCCATCCCGAACCCGCGAGATATCCCCGCACCACGCACTCGACGGGCAACGGCGTCGCTTTGGCAACAACCATCGAGCGGCCAAGCAAAATCTCCTCATACGGCCTTAGCACCTCCGGCAGAAATCCAACCTTATTTCCAATCATGTGATTGGGGACAAAGTCGAGTTTTTCGAACCAGAATTTCGAAAGCTGCGTGAGCACACTCCCCTTCTGCGGAATCGCATTGGGCAGGATACAATCGTAGGCCGAAATCCGGTCCGTCGCTACAATCAGAAGCGAATCACCGAGGTCAAAAACTTCGCGCACTTTTCCACTGCGGAGCTTTTTGATTCCGGGGAGGTCGCAGGTCAGCAAATCCATTTAAACGCGAATGTATGAGGCACGCGTCAAAAGGCAATTGTCTTTCGCTGTTGATTTCGCGATACGCAGCTGCACGAAACCACGAGTTGCTCAATCTTTCGGTTTGCTGGTTTCGAAGCCGGAGGTTTTCTCGCTTTCATTCCTCTTGTCAGCAGCAGAAAATCGAAAAATGTCGCACAAGTTTCCCCTCCGCAATACGAAGCCGGAATTTTCCTCTGAACTGGGATCTAAAACTTCGGCCAGTAAGTCGAATTTCCCGATTCTCAATCGACTATCGGCATACCACCTCGTGATCAACACCGGATGTTTTCGGGAGCCACACTGGCATGCAAACGCGGATGAGCTCGGGTATTGCCTGAAAGGGGAGGCGCTGGTCACTATTTTCGCGAATGGCAACCAGCATTCGCACTTCACGATTTCGGAGGGTGATATGTATTTTGTTCCCAGCGGCTCGCTGCATTCAATTGAAAACATCGGGTCGGACGCGTCGGAGCTTTTCCTCACGTTCTCGCACGAGTCGCCGGAGAATTTCGGACTCTCCGGATTTGCAAAGTGCATGTCGCCGGCAGTGCTCGCTAACACCTGGGGGATTCCAGCGGCGGAAATATCCGACCAGCGGCAACACGCCACGGATATTGAATTCGGTCGCGTCAATGGCAAAGCTGAGATTCCCGAATCTGCCCGGTTTGTCAGCCCATACAAATTTGCGATCGAATCCCGAGCGCCGCTCATCTCAACTCCGACCGGATCGGCAATCGTGGCACGGCGCGATACATGGCCGGTCTTGAAGCACCAAGCCATGTATTCGCTGCGTATCCAAGGCATCGGGATGCGCGAACCGCACTGGCATCCGGAGACGGCAGAACTCGGATACGTCCACACCGGCCATGCGCGAATGACCGTGCAAAGCCCGGGAGGCTCCGCCGAGACCTACGAACTCGACGCAGGCGACATCTATTTTATTCCACGGGCCTACCCGCACCACATCGAAAATCTGACCGATGACGAGATGCGATTCCTCATCTTCTTCGATACCCCGGACGTGCAGGACATTGGTTTTACCGGTGCAATACCGGCTTTTCCGAATCGCCTTGTCGGCCCCACGCTTGGCCTCGACAGCGCACACGCGGCCCAAATTCCCCGCCTGCCATCGGACACTCTGCTCGTGTCCAAAGTCAATCCCGTGGATCTGTAACACAGGCTTCGTCGTAAGTATGACCCTAACGATTTGGGATCTTGATAAAGAGGTGACGCGCTACCAAACCTCTTCCCCTACCGTGACGCTGATTTGTTCGTAAGGAAACTCCCGGAGGCCGCCCCGCGAAATGCAATCGTTGTGTGTGACAGAAATCCGCTCTATACCCACACGCATGGGCGCACGTTATCATGTCGAGTCAGACCCCGTGGATACGGTGGATGTATTGCAAAATGACTCGACGGGAGTCCGGGTGTGCATCCGTCGCACAGGTGCTGAAATGGTCAGCATCGCGCGCCAACTGGGGGACGGAACATGGTCGGGATTTCTGCACCGCGATAACGTATTGGCTGCGCCCGGGAGCGGATGGGGAAATCATGCAACGGTCATGGGATACTTCATCCATCGACTTTTGAACGAGCGGTCCAATTATGAAGGGAAGGAAATCCGGGGTGGAAATCATGGATTTTTGCGGGGCTTTCATTTTAGTCCGCCCACGTTTGATGCTCACGCAGAGTCTATCACCTATGAGGTTCTTCCGTCCCAGATCCCGGTGGATGCATATCCGAGACCCGTCGGATGCCAGTTGACTTACGCATTGCATTCCGAGGGAGTGCGCGTTCAGTTTCGATTTGAGAACTTCGACGCCTCCCGTCCGGCTCACCTGAGTTTTGGGATTCATCCCGGGTTCGCCGTTTCGTCCCTTGCATCCGCTGAGGTGGACCTACCTGCTGGAAAATACATCCGCCATCTCGCACCGGGCAATTTTCTGAATGGACAAATCACTCGACTGGATTTTGCCGGCGGGCCCATGCCATTCGATAAATCCAAGCTCGAGGATTCCTATTTGATCGGGTTAGAAAACGTCTCTTCGCGCATCATCACACTTCGGGATTCTGGACGGGTTGTGGAGCTTGATTTTTCTGAAGTCCCTTACATGACATTGTGGTCGAGCAGTGATGATTTTATTTGTATCGAACCATGCTGGGGACTTCCGGACAGTAACCCCCAGAAGCCATTTGAGGAAAAAGTCGGGATTCAGATGATTCCTGCCGGTGGGACAATCGAGGCAGAATTCTCCATCTCTACCCGCGTCGCAGACTGATTTTCGCGGGCCATCACGGCTCACCCCTAGCGCGCACTTTGCGGAGCCTCATCACCTCCAGACCTCCCATCGGCCAGTCGTAAACGCATTCACCTTCCGCGGCAAGGGGTGGGCCGAGAAAGCCCAGAGTTGAATATGAAGGAGCTGTTTACCATATCATGGACCGAGGTGATCGGCTGGAGGCCATTTACTTGGACGATGAGGATCGCGAACTGTTTTTGAAGACGTTGGGACAGGCGAGCAAGCGCGCGGGGTGGCGCGTGCACTCTTACGTGCTCATGAAAAATCATTACCACCTGCTGGTGGAGACCCCTGGGCCCAACTTGTCTGTAGGAATGCAGTAGCTGCAGGCGACCTACACGATTCGTCATAACGTGAAACACAAGCTCCGAGGCCATTTGTTCCAGGGCTGCTATAAAGCCATCCCCGTGGATGGAGAGGACGGCACATATTTTCGGACCGCGAGCGACTACATCCACCTCAATCCCGTGAGGGCTGGGCTGGTGAGGGGAGATGATGTGCTATTGAACTATCGCTGGAGTAGTTTCCCCGCACTGAGCGGAATATCCAGAAGGCGACCCGAGTGGTTGTGCGCTGAATGGATATTGGATCGAGGAGACAACGTGTCGGGTCGCAAGATCTTTCGTTATTCGTTAGAAGAGCGAGCCCGAAAAGAGCGGCGGGGAGGGTTCTTTGACTCCGATGCGTTTCGTGATGTTCTTCTGGATCGCATCAGGAAATCCGGAGGCAAAGAAGCATGTGTTGGAGGGATGCCTGATGAGCAAGAGGCCGAAAGAATTATTGAGCTGGGGCTTGGAATATGGGGCCTTCAGAGAGGTGATCTGCAGAAAATGCCAAAAGGAAAGCAGGAGAAAATTGCCATAGCCTGCCTGATTCGTGAGCGGACGATGATGACAAACGGCTGGATCGCAAAACAACTCCATATGGGCGACCCAAGCCGTGTGTGCCGATACTGTTCGGCTGGAAGAGAGAATCGCGTGATCCAAAAGCTGGCAAATACACTTTAATGTCAATAGGCA
>JBDNGG010000021.1:0-17307 GCA_041689405.1 Terrimicrobiaceae bacterium
AAATTTGCTCCGGCGGCGTTGCGGAAATCCTCAGCGACGAATCCTTGTGTCCATTTTCCTATTTAGGATTATTTCATCGTCTGGTCCGCATTCGGCCGTGATCCGGAACGCCGTGTGGTCATCGCGCTCTACGCCCCACCCGTGGGCATGACACCGCAGGACGTCCGTTGCCTCGATCGCCTTGGGAAGTTTGACGGCCGCAGTTTTGCCGCAGCGGTTCTGCACTTGGCAGTCCAAGATGCGCTCACGGTCCGTGTATTGGTTGCCTGGACTTACCAGCTCGTCCAACGCGACGGCGCCGTGCTCGACTACAAGGGACGTCAGCTTTGTGTCGCCCTATTCGCCGCTGGCACGCCGTTGGATCTGCACTCCCGGAATCACCAAATACTCCAATCCGCGCGTAAGAAGTTAAGCACGGGTGTAATGAAAAAATCTGGGGCAATGTATGCATCGAACACCAGATTGTGGGTCATTGGACTCCTGATCACCTTCGTATCTGTGGCGGTCTCAATTCTAAACGCGCAGGAACTCGAAGTCGCGGGATTCATGCTCGTCTGGATGACGCTCTGGTCGATTGGATACGCGGCACTTTCCAACATGATCCTGTCTGCCATCAGGGGCAGCAGCGAATGAACAGCCATCCCAATAACTCTCTTTGCAATTCCATTTTTCCTCGGATGGATTTTCGGAGTTTGGATGCGCATTGATGCCCCATCAATCTGGGTGAGCGTCATCTATCTTTTGGGTATCGCGATGGTCGTTGTGTTCCAATATCTGCTGAAGCACCCGACTCCCGACGGGCAGCGGATTCGCGATCAGATCCGGGGCTTTCGACACTCTCTACCGTCGATGAAGCCGACCGGTTAAATCTGGAAAATCCGCCGGATCGGACCTCGGAGTTGTTCGAAAATTTCCTTCCTTACGCGCTCGCGCTGGATGTCGAACAATCTTGGGCCGAGCAGTTCTCTGGTATTTTAGAAGGTGCTGGCACCTCTCCGGATTGATACGCATCCAGCGATGGTGGTGGTGGTGGATGGTAACCTGGAAAACCGGGATGCAATGGACTTGCCGTGGCTGATCCCGTAAGATGATAGTCCTATGAAATCCGCATACGAACTTGCCATGGAGAGGCTCGAAGCCAAGGCGCCGAGCCAGAAACTGACTGATTCCCAACGAGCAGAAATCGCCGAAATCGAAAGTTTATATCAATCGAAAATTGCAGAGCGGCGATTACTTCTTGAGGGGGAGATTGCTCAATCTGCCGGCAACCTTGGAGAAACCGAAGCGCTCCGCAAGCAACTTTCATCTGAGGTCCGGCGTCTGGAGGGAGAAGCCGAAGAACGCAAGGACCGCATCCGGGGAGGCATCCGCGAGTAAGCGGAAAATCGGAGAGAGTAGTTCCTCAACGCCGCGCACTCGGGTCGTCGGCTTCGAGCTTTGAGAAATCCACATCGAGAATGCCGCCGGAGTCGGGGTCGATGGCACGGCGTGAGTCACCGATCACCCGCAAGGCCAGGTCGGGTTCTCCGTTCTCGCGCAGATACCAGACCGTGGGCTTTACAATCTCATAGAAAATATTCCCCCCGGCCGTCTTACCAAGTCGGGATAGCACATTGCGCAGTTCTTTCAGCGCAGACTTCACATCATCTTCGGTGAGTCGTTTGCGAATGCTTTCAGCTGCTGCTTGCACGCTGATGTCCGATCGGGATTGCGAATTTTGCCTAATGATTGCCTTCTGAAGCTGTTCTGCTTTGGCGGCGTCTCCGGAGCTGGATGCAAGACTTGCGAGCGCTCGTTGTTGGTGTACCCGGAGATCATTGTCATTGGGAAACTGCTTTAGTGCGGCCTCATGATGGGCGACGCGGATGTCCATGGGCATATCGTGACGGGCTAGAAACTCGGCCCTCGCCTGCCAAGCATCCGGATTTTTCGGACTGGTCGCGATTGCGCTCTCCAGGGCTGCCGCAGCGGAATCGATAGCCCCGTGCGATTCGAACATTTCTGCCATGAAGACGTCATTACTGGATGCCACATAGGCATCGCTTCGACGAAAACTGCGCGCAAGATTCTCGAGTTCATGATCGCTGATGTAGCGCCACGATTGCGGATCAAGGGCTTCCCCTACCGCGTAGTTCTGGTTTTCATATCTGCCGCAGTCGAGATCCCAGCGGCCCTCGCCACGGAGATATCCAAACCACGCATGTCCGCCGTCGCTTCCTTGGCCAGCAAAGTATAACGTCGGTAATCCGCGCGCCTTGCCAGAAAGCATCGCAAAATACGCTTGATCCACACAAATCCCCCCGCGTGTCTGGATTTCATCCAGAAGATATCGCGAGCCCTGCCAATCGTACTGCTGTGCCGCTATGCGGTCATGCGTGTAAGCGATGGACGAAAATGCACGCTCCCAGTCGGTGCGTGGGAACCGGACGTTTTGCTGCGCCCATGTGAGCTCTGAAAACTCCACCGGCGCATCGACGATAAATTTCAACGCGTCGGGTTCTAATTTCCGGATGTCATTGAGTGTCGCGCGGGATTCCTGCGCAGTGACCCAAAAGTCGAAAGCCTCCAATATGTCTGGCAGCGCTCGAGGCACGAGATCTTGTGCAACCTGATGGTGGGGCCAGAAGTCTGGCAACCGTTGATCAAAAACCAGCGCCAGCGCGATGGCCAAGGATTGATATTCACTCCACTTTTCCGGGCGCGCAGAATAGATCCTCGAAAGCGCATCAAGCACGGCGGGCGTGAAATCATCATCAGAAATATTTCCAAAAAATACTCGTAGAAATTTTTCGTCTGTCATCATGGCTGCTGCAAATTCCGGGCTCACCCGGGCTGCCAGGGTTCCCTGCCGCCGATGAAACCCGGGTGGCAAAAAATAGCTCCCCATTTGCATATCAAATGCCGGGCTGCTGACGATTTTCAGCGCATCATCGAATCCGACCTGAATCGCATCGGGTGGGATATGATAGCCGGGCGGCAAGAATCGGATCGTCTTCTCGCTCTCCCTATCGTCCACAAGCAACCCGTGCTGCATAAATCGCGCGAGTTCATGGGATTCCTCCCGCGACAAAAGCTGCGCCCAGCGAGTCATCAGGAGCCAACTTTGAAATGCCGGGTTTCCTGAGCTTCCAGCCAGTCCTAATCTGCCTGGCTTCCATGCGGCCCGCAGAATAGCACCGATTGTTTTTGCTGCCTCGGTCCCTCCCAACTTGGCCGCGTATGAGCGATCAGAGGAAGATGGTGGATGCGTCACATCCTGAGCAACAACGATCGCGGGCAGGAGTGCCAAAAGGAATCCGGCGCCGGTTCCGATTCGTTTAGCACGTGCTTGCAGGGTTTTCATTTTACAATTCATTACCCACGATGAGGGTCTCGTTTGAACCCCACTATGCCCCCGCCAATCGTATCCAGCAACTCGCTTGCCATCTCGCCGGTAATTTCTGTGTGTGTAGCGAGCGATCCCGCTTCAACCCGATAGTGCGCCCGCCTGCGTGGCGGGCTATTTTTAGGTGTGAGTGTGCATATTCTTGCATTCTGTGATCTTGAAAGAATCATTCGAGCAGCTTTTGAAAGTCTGCCTCGGTTAGGATTTTCACGCCGAGGTTTGTGGCCTTGGCGAGTTTGCTTCCAGCTTCTTCGCCGGCGAGGAGGTAGTTCGTTTTTTTGCTGACGCTGGACGATACGCTCCCTCCCAGTTGGCGAATGATTTCACTCGCCTCATCGCGCGTCATGCTCATCGCGCCGGTAAGCACCCAAGTCGTATTGAGAAACCGCTGGTCTCCTGTCTCGCTGTCTGGGTGATCATCGCCAAGATTCAGTCTGGCTGACTGCAACCGCGCCAGCAGTTCAGTAACGGCGGGTTGTCGAAACCAATCGTAAATGCTTTGTGCGACCACCTCGCCGATGTCATCGACGGCTTGAAGCTCATCAAGTGTTGCACCAGCCATGCGATCCATCGTGCGAAACCGGTCTACTAGTTTACGTGCTGACGATGCGCCCACGTGGAGAATTCCCAGACCAAAAACGAGCCGCCAGAGCGACCGCTGCTTGCTCACCTCAATCGACGCCAGAAGATTCGTTGCACTTTTTTCACCCATCCGTTCGAGTGCGACGAGTTGCTCCAGCTTCAGGTCATATATTCCTGCGATGTCATGGACGAGCCCCGCAGTAACGACCTGATCCACCATCGCTTCGCCGAGTCCCTCGATTTCCATCGCGCCGCGCGATGCGAAGTGCTCGAGCCGCCGCCGGAGCTGCGCATCGCACGAGGGATTTACGCACCGCACCGCCACTTGACCTGGCTCGCGGACCACCTTGCCACCACACGACGGGCAATGCTCCGGCATTACGAATACGGATTCGGTGCCTTTGCGGCGTTCAGTTTTTACTGCCACGACAGCCGGGATCACCTCACCTGCCTTCTCGATGACAACCACATCGCCGACCCGGATATCTTTTCTTTGGATTTCCTCCTCGTTGTGGAGCGTTGCCCGGCTGACGCGGCTGCCGCTGACGACGACGGGCTCCAACTCAGCGACGGGAGTCAGCACACCCGTGCGACCAACCTGGATGGTAATGGCTTGAAGTATCGTCTCGGCCTGCTCCGGCTCATATTTATACGCGATTGCCCAGCGCGGTGCCTTGGCGGTCGATCCCAGTTCGCGCTGCAGGGCAAGAGCGTTAATTTTTAAAACGGCACCATCGGTTTCAAACGGGAAATCATGGCGGATGGCTCCGAGTTCGCGGATCCCGGCGATCGCGCTGTCGGCGTCTTGGGCTTTCCGCACCCATCCCGTCACTGGCAGGCCCACGCCGGCAAGCCAATCCAGCAATGCATCCTGTGATACCGGCGCAGGAGTTCCCTCCCATGCGCCGATCGCATAAAATACAGCGTCCAGTCCCCGGCTGGCAACGATCCGGGAATCCAGTTGCTTGAGCGATCCGGCCGCAGCATTGCGGGGATTAGCAAATGGCGGCAGCCCCGCCTCGTCACGCTCCGCATTAATCTGCGAAAACCTCGCTTTGGGAAGCACCACTTCTCCGCGCACTTCGACTACATCCGGAAAGCAATGGCTCAGTTGGTGCGGGATCGAGCGGATAGTTTTTACATTCGCTGTGACCTCATCTCCTGCGGTACCATTGCCGCGAGTGGCAGCGCGGGTGAGTATGCCATTTTCAAAGAGCAGGGAGATTGCCACGCCGTCCACTTTCGGTTCAATGGTCGTCGAAAAATCCCCGCCCGGGATTAGCCGTTCGAGACGGTTGTAAAACGCAACTACTTCGTTTTCGGCGTAGGTATTATCCAGGCTCTGCATCGGCATGCGGTGCATCACCTGCACAAATGCCTCGAGCACACTGCCGCCGACTTTTCGCGTGGGCGAGTCGGCGTTGGAAAGTTCCGGCTGGCTGGCCTCTAAATCCAGCAACTCCCGATACAGCGCATCGTAATCACGGTCGCTGATCTCGGGCTTGGCCTCGTCGTAATAGAGCCGATTGGCCTGCTCAATTTGTTCTTGGAGCGATTGGATCCGGCTGCGGACGGACAAAGAATCTGAAAAATCCATATATTGCATATACCGCAATCGCTCCCGCGATGCCACCCAAGGAATCAGCAATCCAATCCCCCATATCGGCTCCGCTCCGCATCGGAGTATAGAGCTGATGCCATTCATCCATAACTCCAAGCAACGACATTGCCACGGCCACCACCGGAATGATGACGCACGGCGCCCATTTGAATGAACTGCGCATGGCAGCTGTTAAAAAGAATGCCCCAACAAAAAATAAGCCAAAGTGCGCCAACTTGTCCGCGTGGCTAAAATCCATCCCTTTCAGGCTACTGCCAGGAATCGATGACAACACCGTTATGCCAACACACCACACGCCAAACATTACCCACCACATGGCGTCATCACATCAGACGCATCTCGCTGCGGCAACGCATCTTTTAGAAGTGATTTGCGTCGATTTCGCTGCCCTCAAATGCAAATTAAGGAAAAAAATCCCGTGAGCTAGCGAATTTGGTTTCATGAAGTCGAATTACCATGTAATTTCACGATTCAACACTTAAACGACCATGGCAAAATCTACTGATACCACGCCGACCGAAGACAAAGCACTCGCTACACGGGATCGCAATCTTGATCTCGCCCTCCAGCAAATAGCCAAGGATTACGGCGACGGTGCCATTATGCGACTCGGCGAGGCCAGCGATGTGGATATTGACGTCATCCCTACTGGTAACATCCTGATCGACCGGGCTCTCGGCGTGGGCGGCTTTCCCTGTGGACGTATTGTTGAGGTTTATGGTCCGGAATCCTCGGGTAAAACCACGCTGACGCTGACCGTCGTGGCGCAGGCTCAGAAACGGGGGGGATTGGCTGGATTTATCGACGTTGAACATGCGTTCGACCCCGGTTACGCCCGTAAACTCGGAGTCAATCTGGATGATCTTCTCGTGTCTCAGCCGAGTTCTGGCGAAGAAGCATTGCGAATCTGCGAGATGCTCGTGCGCTCGAACGCGCTGGACGTAATCGTCCTCGACTCGGTTGCCGCTCTAGTCACGAAGTCCGAGCTTGAAGGTGAGATTGGCGACGCCGTGGTGGGTGCGCAGGCCCGGTTGATGAGCAATGCTTTGCGGAAACTCACCGCATTCATTTCGAAATCCCGCACCGTGTGTATTTTTACTAACCAAATCCGCGAGAAAATCGGCGTCATGTTTGGTAATCCCGAAACCACCCCAGGTGGGAAGGCCCTGAAATTTTACGCCAGTGTGCGATGCGACATCCGCCGAATTGGAGCCATCAAGACGAGTGACGGCACGGTCACGGGAAACCGGACCCGCCTCAAGGTGGTCAAAAACAAAGTGGCTCCTCCGTTTACCGAAGCAGAATTCGACATCATGTATGCAGAGGGAATCTCCAGCGTGGGGTCGTTACTCGATCTGGCCATAGAAAAAGGCGTTCTGGAGAAACGTGGCTCATGGCTCAGCTACAAAGGCACCCAGCTCGCCCAAGGCCGGGATGCCGCAAAGGAAGCCCTTCGCAATGATCCGACCCTCGCCGCCGAGATCGAAGAGGCTGTAAAAGCCATCCTCAATGAGGAAAAAAAATAGGCGTCGCAGAAATACGGAATAAATTTCCGCCCAACCCATAAAGTAAAAGATGGGAATTCGCCCCTGCGTGTGCCATGTTGTCATCATGCATTGGGGCGCGCGCCTGCTTATCGGGCTTCATCTCCCGGGCCTGACAGGAAGGTCCTCCGGGCTGAGGCGTATCTTGACGTCGCCGCTCACGGTCGTTGGTTTTACGCTGGCGTTTGTATTTTCTTATGTGGTCGCCCGGGGGCCGGAGCCATTTTATTACGAATCGATGGGAACCATGCTTCTCGCTCCGGTGATTTACGTCCGGCTCCTCCCTGCGCCGTACAATCATTACCTCCTTCAGGCGTTCGCCGCGAACCCGTTGGGCTGCTATTTGCTTTGCTGGGTGCCCGTGCTTCTGTTGGTCTCGTCCGTATCCTGCGCGTTTTATTCGATTCGCCGCCATTCGTTAGTGGCAGCTTTGACATCGCTGCTGATTTGCCTGATCGTTTTTCGCACCTACCATTGGCTGCAACCGCTGGGTCTGACGTTCGCGCTATATTGACCTGTGGAGCCGTGTCCGAGGCCGCAGATCATTGCTCATCGGGGAGCATCAGGTGTCGCACCTGAAAATACCATGGCCGCTTTCCGGGCTGCTTGGCTCGCGGGTGCTGATGGTATCGAGTGTGATTTGCGTTTGACTCAGGATGGGGCGGTGGTAGCGATGCATGATGCCACGGCGCTCCGCACGACGGGAGACCCGCGTCCCATTTCATTAATCACGCGGGATGAACTTCAAAAGCTCGACGCCGGGCGCTGGAAGGCCCCGGCCTTTGTCGGGGAACGTGTCCCCACGCTGCATGAAATCCTCGCCGACCTTCCGGCAAACAAGATGTGTGTGCTGGAACTGAAGGAAGGCCAAATTTTGGTGGAACGTGTGGCGGCCACGTTGCAGGAGATCGGATGCATGAATGGTGAAATCACATTGATGAGTTTTGATTACCCAACCATTTGCGAGGCTCGTAAATCGATCCCGACGGCGAGAGCACTCTGGCTTTTTGCCGACTATCGGAACATCCCGCGGACTTCGTGCGGGAGTGTCGGAGATTGGTTGGGCGAGCGGGTTCACGAAGCCGATCTCCACGGCTTGGATCTGGGATTTTCCAGATACCTTACCCCGAAGCTGGTCGCAGACCTTAAGGCCAACGGATGCGATGTTTTCACCTACACCATCAATACAATGGCACGCTACCAACGATGCCTTGAGGCTGGAGTGGACGCAATCACCACAGATTTTCCAAAACGCTGGCGCTCCGAGGGATGAAATTTTTGCAGGAAATCCGTTCGATTCGACTTGCTGCCGTGGAATATCGCTACAACCTTCGGAACATGCACCGGTATGGTTTCATTTTCATCGCGCTCCTTTGGATAGCATTCGGCTCGATCTCCCCCGCATCGGCAAGCACACCGGATCGTGAATATATCCTCCTCAGCGGAGGACCATCGTTGATCGAATGGGAGAAGTTTAAAGCCGAACCGCATGATATCTGGTGGGGGAATTTCATCCGCGCCGCGCGGGTCCGGATCCAACAGATCCGAAAAGAACGCGGCGATGCTGCACGCATCACGTGGCTCGTTCACAAACCCAGCTATGTGCGGCGGGCCAACCGGCAAGACAACACCGATCTGGTGGCGAACATTATCTCAGTGAGGGACAGATATGGAGTGAACCTCGTCTGGTTCAACACCGGCGACGAGGTAATCAGCTACCTCAATCAAGGACAGCCTCGCGACCGTGTCAAAATTGCGAACTTTGAATTTTACGGGCATTCCAATCGGGCGTGTTTTATGTTCGATTATAGCAATGAAATCGACAGTGGATCCAAGTCATGGTTGCACGAAGATGATTTGAAAAAAATCCGCCGCGGAATATTTTCCCGGGATGCCTTGATCAAGAGCTGGGGATGCCACACCGGCGAAAGTATGAGCAAGGTATGGCGGAAAGCGACCGGCAAACGCATGATCGGTGCCATCGGAAAAACAGATTACGCCCATGGCCACCTGCGCGGCTGGATTCCTGTCGTGAATGGCCGCTGGGGCAGCTGACAGAAATTTCATCGCCCGCTTCAGTAGATCAACACGCCCTGCGGCGGGTGCAGGCGCAGATTATGAGTGTTTCCGCCATAAATTTACTACGTCTGTATTAACTCCGCTCATGCCCTTCGCCTTCGTTGCAAGGGCAACTTGGTGCGGCTGGGGCTGCTCCGGATCTGCGATTGGCGATCGTAGATCCTCAACTAAATACCGTCCATGAATCGAAAGCGTTTTCTTGATCAATTGGCAGCGGAAGATTCTTGGGATATCGCGATCATCGGATGAGAAGCCACCGGACCGGGCGGGGCGGTGGATGCAGCGCCCCGGGGGTTTCGGACTTATCCTCCCACCTACCCATGGTGGGAGGATCCAATTTTTGGCATCGGACTCAAGGTGCATGAAGCCCTGGCCGGAAAGCCGAATCTCTCCCCGGGAAACCTGCTGCCAGGGTGGATTACTTCGACGGGCAGTTTGATGATGCGCGCCTTGCAGTCACCCTTGCCCAAACCGCAGCGCGGCGGGCTGCAACGATGCTCAACTACGACCGGGTATTGTTTATCATCCCTTTGGAATGGCCGGGTGCTTGTCGGAACGACGGACACCCCGATGAGCCGGCCGGAGATCGAGCCCCGCGCACTTGACGTGTTGATCGGGTTATTCTTCGGAATGCAGCCTGCTACTTGGACCGTGATTCCGGCGAATCGGACATTTTGAGCATGTATGCCGGACAACACGGCTTGGTCCGGCGTCCAGAGAAGAACGGCACTGCGACCAAAACGGTGCCGTAAAATCATGAAGTGCCCGGTCACTGCGCCCATACAAATTTCTTCATCTTTTTTGAACAATCGTCCGTGAGGTGGGTCATACATAATGGTTAAGGCAGCAATTCGGGCCACCGCGGCTCAGTTTTTTTTGTTTTCTGAGTTCCCGCGATGTGGCCCGAATTATTTTCCAGGCTGATTTCCCCTGACCTTTGATCTTTTGTTCAGCATTGTGTCAGAATTGTCACTTTCCTTGGTAGACGCGGGCTTGCGATTGATTGCGCTTTGCCATTAGACAGTAGTTTAACATGTCAGATTCCGTATTGATTGTTGAGGACGAGCAGGATGTCATCGACTTACTGCGCTATAATCTAAACCGCGCCGGATTTGACGTCCTGATTGCCACCAACGGGGTCAAAGGACTCGAAATGGCGCGCTCCAATCGGCCAGACGTCATGATTCTCGATCTCATGCTCCCCCAATTGAGCGGCGAGAAAGTCTGCAAGGCGCTCAAGGATGACCCCGATACAGCGACGATTCCCATCATCATGCTTACTGCCAAGGGCCAACCCAATGATCGGGTTTTTGGATTTGAACTCGGAGCGGATGACTATGTCCCGAAGCCATTTAGCCCAAAGGAACTTGTGCTTCGGATTCAAGCTCTGCTCCGCAGAATCCGCACAGCAGCAAAGGCCGATATTCTAGAAGCGGGCCCCTTCCGCGTGGACAAAGGGGCTTTTGAAATCCGAATGGGCGGACAGCGTATGGAGCTGACGACGACCGAGTTCAAGTTATTGACCCTCCTTGTGGAGCGGCGCGGGCGTACGCAATCGCGCGAGACATTACTTTTTGACGTCTGGGGTTACCAGAACGCCATCGACACGCGCACCGTGGACACCCATATGCGCAGGCTACGGGAAAAATTGGGCGATCTTTCCTCGTGGCTTGAAACGATTCGGGGAGAAGGTTATCGCTTTAGAGCTGTGAATCCGACGTGAGTGGCTGGTTATTTTGGACATTGATTGGACTGCTCGCCGCGACGGGTCTTTACGCGGGCTTTGTTTATGCCGTCCGGCCGCTTTTTGAGATTCGCGATGCCATGGCCGCATTGGCCTCAGACAACCCTCAGCCAGCTCAAATGCTGCCCAATTTGCCACTTTTCCCGACGCTGTCGACAGATCTGCGAGTAATCACCGAAACCCTCCAACGCCAACGTCGCCAGCTTGAGGACGAGGGATTCAGTCTGCGGGCCATCCTGGGAAGTATGCTCGAGGGGATAATGATCGTAGATCAGGGGCTACGGATTCGGCTGGCGAACGATGCGTTGTATTCGATGTTCGATCTCAAGCAATCGCCGATCAACCGTATGGTGATTGAGGTGTTCCGGGATCATCGGATCACGACGGCGATGCAACGGGTCGTGTCGGATGCAAGAGCATTGGATTTGGAATTCCAAACCGATGCGATCACCTCAGCAGGTGAACCAGAGCGGTATTTTATTCTCACCGTGACGCCGTTGTTTCCCTCCGGAGGAAATATCCCTGCGGGAGTCCTTGCCGTGTTTAACGATGTCACTGAAATCCGGTCATTGGAAACCGTGAGACGGGATTTTGTGGCCAATGTCTCACACGAATTTCGCACGCCGCTTGCGATCATTTCAGGGTATGTCGAGACGCTGCTTGACGGAGCAATTGATGATCGGGACATGGCCCTGCGATCACTGGAGGTGATTCAGCGTCACGGGAAACGGCTGAATCTGCTCATTGATGACCTCCTAACCATTTCACAACTGGAGCATCGCTCCGTGCAGTTGGTCCATCGCAAGACTAATCTCCTGGAGCTGGCAGCGCGTGCGGTTGAGCAACTAGAGTCTGAGATCTCTGCGTCTGGCGTGCGCATCGAATACTTTTTTGCCTCGGATGGGGAGGTGGCCGAGGTTGACCCTCCGAGGATCGAACAGGTGATGCTAAACCTCATCGCCAACGCCGTCCGCTATGGGAAAAACCCGGGCGGAGTGGTTACGATCGGCTCCAAACGTCAGGGAGACCAGATCGAGCTTACTGTAGCTGACAATGGCCCGGGTATTCCTTACGAGGACCAGCCCCATATCTTCGAGCGATTCTACCGGGTGCGCAAAGACCGGGCGCGGGACGCGGGGGGCACCGGCTTGGGGCTGTCCATTGTCAAGAACGTCACCCTCATTCACGGGGGCAGTGTGGCTGTGCACAGCACGCCTGGAGCGGGTGCAACATTTTTGATCTCGCTGCCGGTTTCTGCTCCGGTCCGGTAGTTAATCGGCGGCAACCTCCGGTGCAGGAATCGACTCCCCTTGAATGAGATCGTCGAAATTCTGACGTTTTCGGATCAGATGCCATTGGTCGCCATCAACTAGCACTTCCGGCAGCATGGGGCGGGAATTATAATTCGAAGACATCACGAAACCATATGCGCCAGCACTCATCACCGCGATTTTCTCACCTTGCGCCAGCGCAGGGATCTCACGGTCTTGAGCAAAAAAATCGCCACTTTCGCAGACAGGACCGACGACATCCATTTTGATGTTCGAGCGGGCAGGGTCTTTTTTCAAAGGATGAATTTCGTGGAACCCTTCATACAGCGCCGGACGAATGAGGTCATTCATCGCTGCATCGACGATGGTGAATGTCTTGGCAGGTGTTTCCTTTACGTAGAGGACAGAAGAAACTAGAACCCCTGCATTCCCCACCAGGAAACGGCCCGGCTCGAGGAGAATGCGGAGTCGGAGGGGCTGGAGTAGCGGCACGAGAAGGCGGGCGTAGGCATCCGCAGTAAGGCTTTTGGGGCTGCTCCACCAGCTCGTGTCGCCGCTTTCCAGCGCGGGGTCATAGACGATGCCGATCCCTCCGCCAATACTGAAGAATTCGATCGCATATAGAGATTTCAGCGTCTCAACGATCGGAATGAGCTTGGCCACTGCCTCAGCGAACGGCTTGGCATCCAGGATCTGTGAGCCGATGTGCGTCTGTAAGCCGCGAATCTTGAGATTTGGCAGAGTCGCTGCCCGTGCGTAAACTTCCAGAGCACGATCTATACCGATGCCGAATTTGTTCTGGCTCTTTCCGGTTGAAATATATTTGTGGGTATTTGCTTCGACGTCGGGATTAATCCGGATGGCAATGGGCGCGACCTGACCGACTTCGCCTGCAATCGTGTTGATAAACTCCAACTCAGCCTCGCTTTCGATATTGAAAGAATAGACCCCTTCTTTGAGTGCAAAAATGATCTCATCCCTGGTTTTTCCTACGCCAGCAAAGGTACATCGGCTGGCATCTCCGCCGGATTTGAGAACTCGAAACAACTCCCCCCCGGAAACAATATCAAACCCGGCTCCCATGGATGCCAGGAGATTCAGGATCGCAAGGTTGGAATTTGCCTTCATGGCATAACAAATCATGTGGTCCACGCCAGCCATCGCCGTGTCCAAACGTTCAAAATGTTGGCGAATCGTATCCGCCGAATAAACGTAGGCGGGTGTCCCGATGGATTGCGTGATTGCATCTAATGCGACTCCCTCGCACATCAACTGCTCTCTCTGATAATGAAAACTATGCACCAGATAGCACTAACGTGTGAGGAGATGAAATCGCAAATGAAGAATTCGCCATGCGGGAAGATTGTCTGTCACATGTTCCCGAGAGAACGCGCACAATCCAGAATTGCCCGGGCCACATCCCCTGCTGCGCCGAGCACGATGGCCAGGACAATCGCCAAGATTATCAGCCCGAGAATTACGATATTTCGCTGAAATTCGAGATTAGAAATCTCGATTTCGCTGAGTTCGATCTGCTGACGGCGATTTTCTAACTGCCTCGTCAGAGCATCGATCCGGCCAAGCACGGCCCAATCGCCCAAGACCGCGTTGACAACGCCTGTCTTGCGCTTTTCGAGGACGGAGGCGATATGTTTTGCACGGCCGGCGCCGGTCCGGAGCGCCATGTCATCCTCGCTCTCCGCCGCGGGTTTGTCAGGCTCCGCCTGCATGGCTCGCGAGATCAGCCGCTCCAGGTTGGACAGCTCACTCATTGTCGATTGGATACGGTCACGGTTTTCCGGTTTTTGGACCTCTGTCATCAAGCTCAGTAGTGCCACCTTGGCCGCATCCAATGCCTGCACGCGGCGGCGATACACATCGCGATCGCCGGATTCGGCATATAGCGCAGGAGGCACGCCACTTCCGGCGTCTGCGAGCAGCTCATTTGTCGGCGGTGCGGTTGTCTCCACCATTTCTGGTGGCACAGCAGCGGTCGTGCGACGCGCCAATTCATTGAGTTGCCCGATCAGCTCGTCGAACCCCGCAGTTACCTTGGCGACCACCTCGGCCTGATTGGCAACGACGATCTCGCGGCAATCGACGAGCAGGTTGAGTCGTCGGTCCAGCGTCGCGAGCGACTCTGGTCCTTCAAATTGAGAAAACGGCAGGAGTTCGCTGCGGGAGACTGGTAACCCAGCCGTGCGAAGTTCTTCCACTGCGGCACGCTGGGCTGCATTGATCGACTCGACGGCACTCTTTAATTCGGCATCCGCCGGGATGCGCGCCGACTCGATTTTGGCGGTGAAAACATTCCACGATAGCATTGATCCGCTCAGTCCCAAGACTAGTATAATCAGGGCGAGCACCACCGAGAGTCGTGCTACGAAATATCCTATGACATATTGATTCATAAGCCCAGTGCCTGCTGGCTGAGGCGTTTTACTTCCCGCTGTGTCTTCTCATCCGGCAACATTTCACTGGCCTCAATATACAGCATCAGCGCCTCACTCCGGTTTCCAGCAGCTTCGTTTGCTGCAGCCCGTGCCGTTATTTTGTTCACTTCCACGCGCCGGGCAGCAACCTCCGACCCGATACTTTGGACAAATGTCTGGCCGGCACCTGTGCGGTCGGAAATATCCCGCAGCCGGGTAAGCAGCCCAGGGACCGCCTTCCAGTCTTTACCGGCCAGGTGGAAACTGAGCTGCCCTGCCGTCTCGATGAGCGACTGGAGATCCGCCAGAGCCGTGCGCGCCTCCGTCTCGCTGGACGGCATCGTCTGCCACGCCGCAGAGAGTTTTGTGGAAAGGTCGCGGAGGTTCGTATCGCCGGTTTTAAAATACGCTCCCGATTCGGCCCGGCGCAGACTCGCGGTATCAAATAAACTATTTGTTTCTGCGGTAAGGAGCTGCACGCTGAGGTTTGCAGATTGTCTGCGTTGCAGGGATTCACGCACCGATTCCATCCATGCCAAATCGTCCGGCGCCGTGACCCCGATGGCGTCC
This sequence comes from Terrimicrobiaceae bacterium, assembly GCA_041689405.1. Classification (GTDB taxonomy): domain Bacteria; phylum Verrucomicrobiota; class Verrucomicrobiia; order Chthoniobacterales; family JAATET01; genus JBDNGG01. Next base: position 15,229 of record JBDNGG010000021.1, read on the forward strand.
AGCTCCCGGAGCACCGCGCCCTTGCGGCCCTCGTTGGTTAGCGGATTTCTCAATTCCAGCAGCAGGTCTGCACGCCGCGCATCCAGAACCAACGCGCCCGCTTGCTCCCCGAGTAAACGCATCTGATCCTGCAGCCCCTTGGATACTGGCGTGGAGCCAATATCCATTCGTAGTTCATCGAGCAGATCGGCGCCTGCCCGCCCCCGGCGTTCCTGGATAACGGACGCTGCACGCTGCAGCCGGATGCCGAACCACGATTCACGGAGCTCGCGGATGCTTCGTTCAAACTGCGGTCCCGAGTGCCCCTCGGATTGGATTTCCTTGACACGACTCTCAAGTTCCTTCCGTCCTAGAATCCCGCCTGCCCGCACCTCGGCGAGAATCGCCTCAATCCGGGATGCCACATGATCTGAGCGATCCCTCCAGACCCCGTCCTGCTTAACCCGTCCCGCAGAAAACTGAACCAGATCAGTCTTCAGCGACGTGAGATAAGGGCCAATAATCGCCGCTACGCCTTCGGAATAGGCCGCCAGCCGCTCTGCCTTGGCGAGCTTCTCCATCATCGCCCTCTCATCCGATGCCGTCAGTAAATCGATCGGGGCAGCGAGGTCTGTAAAATGCACAATATCGACGATGGATTCCCCCCCAACCTGGCGTAATTGGTTCTGCGGGAGGCGAAACTGGATATACCCCCGGTTCGTTTGAAACTCTGCCCGGCGGTCCACGTACGACAAAAATTCGGCTGCTAACAAATCCTCGGGAGGAGACCACGCGTAGCGTTTGAAAATCACGATGCCCGAGCTGTTTTCCAGTCGCCCCCGTGTCTGCGCATGCGCGTCAGATGGCCGCAGTGCGGTCACTATCAACGTGGCCAACGCCAGCCACAGGGTAATCTTCTGAACTCTCATCGTTACGCAGAGAACACAGCCTGCCAGCCCGCAGCACGATTGTCAAAAAATCGTGCTACTTTGGCCGTTTGGGAAATTGGATCGCCCGCACGGGATGGATGGTTACCATTCCGCCGTCCATCATCCCGGAGATCGTCTCGAGGAACGCTCGGACCATTAGCTCGGATCCGATTATCTCAATCACCACCGGTAAATTGTCCGAGAGTTGCAAAATTTTTGCCGTCTGGATTTTTCCGCTTGCTCCAAATCCCAGCGGGCCCCGAAGCACCGTGGCGCCTGCGAGGCCGGCGTCACGTGCCTTCATCACAATCGCTTCAAAAAGCGACTGATGCTCCCAGCGGTCGCGCTCACTCAGAAAAATCCTCAGGTGGGTGGCATCATGTTCGGAATAGGTCGAGGCGGGATCATTCATCGGGGTTGAAGGAGTGAGGCCAGCATTAGCCCGACTGTCGTCGCTATCAGACACGAAAACACGGTGAGCGCAACATTTCCTGAAGCATAAAGCCACTCTCCGCTTGAGATCAGTGACAGCGTTTGCAGGCTGAAAGACGAAAACGTCGTGAACCCGCCCAGCACCCCGACCATGACGACCTGCCGAACCAGGGGAGACGTCAGCAGTAATCCATCCGGCCCCGTCAAACCGCTAAAGATTCCAATAATCAGGCACCCAAGCACATTCACCGCAAACGTCCCCCACGGAAAAGTTTCGCCGGAGTACTCAGCTACCCAGTTGGACATGAGCATCCGCGCGCCCACGCCAAATGCGCCCCCGGTCATTACCGCAACATAGCTCCAAAACATGGAAGAATACTGCCACTGTCGACCGCTGAATGGGAAAGAAAATTATTCTGCCTTCGCGCTCGCGACGGATGTGTCAACGTCGTAGTAGAGCGTCAGCTTCGAGATCTCGCTGAGGTCATAGTTTCTCCAGTATGCGGAATCGTCATCCGTCCAGACGACCATCACGTCCCATTTTGTGGTGTTCTGACCCGGGCTGAACGTGATGTCCAATGAGTCACCATTTTCAAGGACGCCTTTGAGCATATTTTCTTCCCAGTCTTCCTTGCTGGTTGGCGACACATAGACCGCCTTGATATCGAAACCGGTTTTATTTACGAGCGTGAAGTCGAGGTCGGGTTCTGCCTGCGCCTGAGAGACAACTCCCAGGAAA
>JBDNGG010000022.1:0-2497 GCA_041689405.1 Terrimicrobiaceae bacterium
AAGACGAACTACCTGTCCGGGCGTGTCATAGACGAGATAGAGATACCCGTCGCCGAAATCCCGAACGTCTCGAATACGCCCGGTTTTCTCCAAGAGGATCTCCTGATGCTCCACTTCGTTCTTCTCATCAAGGACGATGCGTATGAGTTTTTGGTGTGCCAGAGCGGTCACAAACAAATTGCCCTTCCACGACGGAAACTTGTCACCCGTGTAGAAATCGATGGCTCCGATACCGATCGATGGTGTCCAATGAGTGACCGGTGATTCGAATCCCTCCGCTTCCGTTTTGTCCGAGATGATAGTCCCTTGGTAATTGATTCCAAATGTCACTAGCGGCCATCCGTAATTCGCGCCCTTTTTCAGCAGATTCAACTCGTCTCCACCGCGAGGCCCGTGCTCGACCTCCCAAAGGTCTCCGGTCTTGGGATTAATCTTCAATCCCTGCGCGTTGCGGTTGCCATAGGTCCAAATGGTCCGGGCCGATCCGCCACGATCATAAAAGGGATTGTCCTCGGGAATCCTTCCGTCATCGAAAATCCGGTGGGTTTTTCCAAGAACATTGTCCAGCCGCTGCGCCGGATTCTCTGGCGTCGCCGGGTTTCCCCGGTCGCCGATCGTGAAAAAAAGATGGCCTTTCCCATCGAACTCCATGCGGCATCCGAAATGATTTCCGCCCCCGGTCATCTCGCTGACCGGAGGTTCAAAGATAACCTCCTGATCGACAAAGGCATTTTCTTTGAGTTTGCCGCGGACGATTTTTGTGAGGCTTTTTTCTCCCGCGTTTGCCGAATACGCCAAGTAGATCCACCCGTTTGTCGCGTAATCCGGGTGCAGTTCGACATCCAATAATCCGCCCTGACCCCGCGCGAAAACCTCGGGAACTCCAGTGATCGGCTCGGAGAGTTCGCCGTTCGGACCGATAATGCGCACCGTTCCCGGTCGCTCGGTGACGAGGAAGCGTCCGTCCGGCAGCTTCACCAATCCCCAAGGGTTTTTCAGGTCCTTAGCAAGGACTTCAACCTTGAATTTCTCTTTCTCGGAGGCGATGACTTCCTGCGCATGCCCGTGAGAAACCAGACTTACCCACGGCACGGCGACAGCAACTGCGAAAGGAATGATGAATGAATGCTTCATGGAGATTTAAAAGAATGGTCGAGCGTATCATTGGAGTGCGAATTCTTCAAGTGGCGGCGTTGTTGGCAATGCTCTCCGCGTGCAAACCGCCGTCCGCCGAAGCGCCGCTTACGGTCGCTTCCAGTATCGATCTAATGGCTGTGGGCGAGGAAATCTACAACTCGAGCTGCGCCCAGTGTCACTACGCCGGTGAGGGGAGTGAAACTATGCCGGCTCTGGTCGGAGACGCAAAATTAAAAGGCGATCCTGCCAAAGTTATCCGGGTAATCCTCAACGGCCAGCAGGGCGTCAGCGAAATTAACGGGCGCAAAATTCACGGAGTCATGCCGCCATACGACTTCCTGACCGACCCGGAAGTTGCTGGAATCGTGTCCTACATTCGCAGCCGGTTCGGAGACGGCGCTGCACCCGTGACGCCGGAAGACGTGGCAAAACTCCGGTAAGTCCATTCCCTCCCGGCTTCGGAATCAGCCGCATCCAGCAACGCATCAACGCGCGTGCGGTGCGGAGAGAACTCGCAAACGGGATCGGTTTGGGTGGGATCCCCGGTCCACAGGGCGGCCTGACACCGGCATCCTCCAAAATCCTGGAGCTTCTCCGGGCAGCTCCGGCAGGGCTCCGGCATCCAATCCGTTCCCCGGAACCGGTTGAAGGCGTCGCTCTGGTGCCAGATCGATGCGAGGCTTCGATCCCGGATGTTTTCAAAAGTCATTCCGGGAATGGCCTCTGCGGCTTGGCACGGAAGGACGTCACCCCTCGGATTGATGGTGATCCCACGCTGTCCCCAGCCGTGCAGGCAGGGTTTGGGTCGGTTGCCGTACCAGTCGGGCATCACGTAGATCACTTGAAAACGTTCTGCGTACTTTGCCACGGCCTGATCAGCAACCTCCGCAGCCCGCGCGACCTGCACACGCGAGGGCAACAGAGCGGTGCGATTTTTCCATGCCCACCCGGCAAACTGGACATGAGCCAGCTCGATTCGCATGGCACCCAATTCGGCAGCCATTTCCAAAATATCCGGCAGGCGGTCGATGTTCCCACGATGCAGGACAACATTTAATCCGAGCGGCAGATCCGCGTCCCGAACCGCGATACACGCCTGGATCTTTAACTCATGGGCTCGCGTCCCGGCAATCGCATCGGAGAGTCCCGCTTCATCGGACTGAAAACTAATCTGCACCGCATCCAGTCCGGACTCGCGGAGCCGTCCCGCCCGCGCGGCATCCAAGCCGACTCCGCTGGTGATGAGGTTAGAATACATCCCTTCGCGTCGAATAGATTCGATCACGCGATTGAGATCTTGATAGAGCAGCGGTTCGCCGCCCGAGCATCCGACTTGCAGGACACCAAGTGCTGCGGCCTC
>JBDNGG010000023.1:0-6684 GCA_041689405.1 Terrimicrobiaceae bacterium
GAAACTAACGCAGAGCCAGCCACCCCGCGACTGGCACCGTCGTTGAGGAAGGCTGAATTAATTCTGTAAATTTTGTTCATTCTGTCGAAATCAAATCCGCTTTCGGCATTCTGGAAATCGTCAAGGCGTCGGGCTTGGCGTGGGAGCGGACGCGTCCCGGTTGAGAACTACCCGCTTGGTAAACGTTCGCACATTTCGCTGATGGGTGATCGAATTTGTTGTTTCCCATTCGGCCTGCGTCGCGAAGCGCTTCGCGGTGTCGTTGCTGATTGCATTGAGTGTAATTTCCAAAACATCCGGCATCGGAGTTGTTGCGGACTGATTGAAGGGTGTAAGCTTCCCGGTAGTGCTAGGGTCCTTGCTATATGCGTCCACCTTGAATCCGGTGATGTTTTTTGCCAACACTTCCTCGCCTGCACTTCCGGTAGAGATTTTATCCGGGACGATTAGGTTATTGGATAGTGAAACAAAGGTATCGTCGCTGCTGCGGAAATACCGGTAAAGATTCATGGAGCGATTTGTATCAGAGGCCAGAAGCGACGTGGAATTGTAGGTGACAAAATAACCCACTTCACAAAGATCACTCTTATTTTTGGCATCATCTTGCGCATCAGGGGACAGCGCCGTAACAAAGAACATGTTGTTTGTTGAAATCGATGCAGTCGGCTGGATGGATATACTTAAATCGTTGATACGAAAAAAATTCGCATTCGTCGAGGTGTAGATCGATGCGAGGTCACTTGCGATGAGGTTCAGTGCGGCACGGGCCTCGCGGTAAGCGTCCACGCGGTTTTCGCTCTGGCGCCACATTTTGGTGGCGTTATCTACCATGGACAGGAGCAGGACGAGGAGCATCGACAGCACCGCCATGGAAACGAGCATCTCGAGCACGGTGAATGCAGATACTTTTTTGACAGGATTAACAGGAGTTGCTGGAGGGGAAGGATTTGCTTTTTCTTTAAATACTCGGTGTTTGCGTTTCACCCCCAAGCGTGTCGCACCGAAATTCAGGAGCAAACCTGTGTCACGCGTCGTGGCTTGGAGGTAGTTGACCAACTGCGCTTCATGGGCGGGATGAAGCTCTTGGACCACCTTCAACTCCAAGATCAATCCACCCTCGACAACGACATCTGCGACGAACTCACCGACCATCGCGCCACGATACGCGACAGGGATCCTGACTTCGGCAGCAACTTCCAACCCGGCATGCTCCAGTTCCATGACGAGTGCGTTCCGGTAAACGGTCTCAAGAAAACCTGGACCTAGTGTGCGATGGACCACCATTGCACACCCGATCATTTTTTCGCTGAGATCATCGTTTATCATCCTGTTCAATCCTGTAAATCCTGTCAAAAAACTCACCTCAGGGAGTTGCTGGAGGCACGGCGAAATTTATGAGCGTGACGAACTCATAAGATTTCTGGTTTGCGGCAGGCGCATTCGATGGGACTTGGATTTTAATATCCAATCGCGAGAGCCCAGTGGGCTGCCCAGTCCGGTTCACGCTGACATCAGCTCGATACACCGCGGCGTCTCCATTGGCATCGAGCATCCCTCCGCTTTCGTCAAAATAAAATTGTGTGGGGGTGGAGCTGGCTGTTCCGAGGTTGACGATGACCAGCGTTCCCTTGTGTAGCGACTGCCGTTCGCCACCGGCAGGTTTAGTCACCGTGATATACGCTTTATCGCCGTCCACACGCTGAAGTTCGCTGAAGAGCGAGCGGGCGATGAGTGCGACCTGAGTCTCGTGCTGGCTGTCGAGAGCGGACTGCATGGCAACTGGGAACAAGCCGATTATTCCGACCAACGCGAATGATATCACTCCAACAGCGAGGGCAACTTCAATGAGAGAGAATGCCCGAGCCTGCGGTGTGCGCGTGTCGTTGGCAGTTAACATGCGTTTAGATCGCTGATACCTCCAGCGACGCACGACCCGTGAAACGGCGGAGGGTGATAATTTCAAAACCCCCAATTTGATCCTTCTTGTCAGCAACGATGGCCTCGGTCCCTCCCGCACCCCTCACGCCTTCGCTGACGATGAGCATTCGTTCAATCCTCTTGAACGGAAATTCAACACCCCCAAAGCTGTTAAACTTCAATACCTTGAGATTACCAGACATTACCGGCCCAGGGATCAGGTCAACGTCGAATACCGTGAGTGGGGCGGTCGCGCTCAGGATGCTCGTTCCTTTTCCACCATACAGCAGAACACCCTTGGGCATCTTGATCCATCGAGTGAGAAATTCGTATGTCGTGGTGTCGCTGTCAGGATCGGGATCGCGAAGCACGGCGATCGCATCTCGTTCAGGAAACTCGCGCTGAACAAAAACCACATAGACATCACGCCCCGATTCCAGTGCCGCCACGCGGGCTTGTTCCATCGTGTTCATCAGGATATTTACCGCTCCTTTGCGGCCCGCCGTGCTGCCAAAGTTTCCAACGGCAGGGGCGATGAGCGCCATCATGATTGCGATAATGGCGATAACTGCCAGCATTTCGATGAGTGTGAAGGCAGAAAGATTCGATTGCGGGCGGAGCGCTGTCCGGGGAGATCGGATAAAGCGATTAGTGATTACACATGCCTTGCAGCCAATCTCGGCCTGCCGCAAAAGATGCGTTGTGACAAGATCGTCACATTTCTGCAAATATCTACGCATAAATGAGTTATTCATAGTCTTGAAACATTTCATTAAGGCCGCACAATGCAGATACTGTGCCACCTGATGATGATATCACGGAATATCTAAAATTTCGATCACTACTTTGGATTTTGTGTGAAATGAGGAGGACTAAACGGGATTGACAGGAGTTTTCAGGATTCGCGGAAAATGCGATGCGGATTGCGTTTTTGACAGAATTTACAGAATGGGAATGCGTCAATGAATGCACCGCATCTGTATCATTCTGTAAATTCTGTCTAAATGTATTGAGATAGCGCGGAATTTTTTGGATTTGCCGACTGACGGATGGGACGAAATGCGCCAGTGTGCGAGACATGGTTCCAAAAATAGTTATTGCTGTCGGCGTGGCGGCGCAACCAATCGCGGCGGCTGGCAATATGTGGATAAGTTTAAATTGGGTCCTTGGGTTCCGCGAGGCCGGGTGGGACGTGTGGATGGTCGAGGCCATCGCGTCCGACAAATGTGTTGATGCAGACTGGAAACCTGCCCCTGCTGCCGATAGCGCGAATGTGAAGGCCTGGGACGCGGTCGTCGGGAGGTTTGGATTGCAGGGGCGGGCGACGTTGCTCGTGGATGATGCGGCCGATGATCTGATTGCCTTAAAAGCGTTTGCCGGAGAGGCGGAGGTTTTTCTCAACTTGTCGGGGCATTTTCGCGAAGGGGTGATTTCTTTTCCGCGGGCTTGCAAGGTCTATGCGGACTTGGATCCGGCGTTCACGCAGGTGTGGGTGGATAGCTACCAATGCGACATGAATTTTGCCGGGCATGACCGGTTTATTACAGTCGGCCAGACCTTCGGTGCGCCGGGTTCGTTCTCTCCGACCTGCGGGATCGACTGGATTCCGACGTTGCCTCCGGTGACGCTAAAATACTGGCCGTGCGAATTTCAGGAAACCTTCTCGCGATTTACGACGGTGGCCCATTGGGAGGGGTATAAGAGCTCGGAGTGGGGCGGGCAATGGTTCACGGGCAAGCGTGAGCAATTTGAAAAAGTGCTGGATCTTCCGTCCCAACTCTCGCGCCCGCTGGAGGTTGCCACCCATGTGCAGGCGCACAGTGCCGAGCTTGAGCGTTTTCGTGATGCAGGATGGCAGTTGGTCGATGCGACTGAGGTTTGCAGCACTCTGGCCGGATACGAGTCGTATCTGCGGGCGTCGTCTGCGGAGTTTTCCGTGGCCAAGGGAGGGTATGTACTTTCACGCACCGGATGGTTTAGTGACCGTAGCGTCTGTTATGCGGCGTGTGGTCGGCCGTTGGTGCTTGAGGACGTTGGCATCGGAGACCTGCTGCCTGTAGGGCATGGCGTCCATTTTTTCAAATCCCTGGACGACGCAGCGGCCGCTTGCGAACGGGTGATTGCAGATTTTGCAAACCAACAACGCGCTGCCCGGGTGTTGGCAGAGCAGTTTTTTTCGAGTGAGGTTGTCATTGCAAAACTCCTCGCGCAGCTCGGCGTGCGATGACCCCATCCGCGAAATCCGTTCCATCGCCTGCGCCTTGCCCGGCTCCGATCCTGGCGGTCTGGCAGGTCGGACGGGCGCTGCTGTCGGACCACGCCATCCAACACGGAATCAAATGCGGGCTGGCGGCAATACTTGCTTGGTGGGTCGCTCAGTATATTCGCCTTCCGAACCCGACGTGGGCATTGATCACCGTCTTCGTCCTTGCGCTCGCCCCGTATGTAGGATCGATGGGCGAAAAGGGATTGCTCCGCATCGTCGGCACGCTGATTGGCGGGTTCCTCGGGATGCTGCTAGTCGGAAATTTCGCAGACAATATCGTTATTATCGTCGGCGGGGTTTTTGTCATTCTGACGGTTTCTACATGGCTGTTTGGGTGGAATCGGTTTCCCTATGCGTTTTTCCTCTGCGCGCTGACGACCAACGTCGTGGTGACCTCCGGCCTCTCAGATCCGGACAATTCGTGGTCGATCGCGATCCACCGCTTTCTTGAAGTATCCATCGGGGTCGGGTCCACCTTACTGGTGAACAGCTTGCTTTGGCCACGTTACGCACGAACAGAATTCAAAGAAAAACTGGCAGAGTCGCTGCGCGAGATCCGCACCTTGTATGCGGATGCCATCAGTCAGGAACGGGTGACCGATGCGACAGTCCAAGGCATTGAATCCTCGTTGATGTCCACGCTCGTCGCAATCCGGCTGCTGCTCCGGTACGGCGCCGCTGAGAGCCTGCCCTTCCGGAGGCGCGTGCCGGTCTACATACAGATCATTCCGGAGTTTGCGTTGTTGTTCTTTTCGGTATTCGCGCTCCGGAGGACAGGAGGCAGCTCGGAAATCAGGGACTCTAAATTTCGTGATGCGATGCACGAACTGGAGCGCGAGTTGCTGATATTAATCGACCTGGTGATCGAAGGTCAGGCAGGGAAAGTAGCGGAACAGAACGCGTCGCTGCTGAGCAAAATATCCGATGCATCCCACCTGCTGGAATCCCATCTGCCGCAGGCCCCGCTTGGCACCGGGAATTGGACGCCGTCACCGGAGGCCGTCACAGAATCCGCCCTGCTGGTGACGTTGGAAGACGTGACCCATCACGTGACTGCGATTGCCGAGCACGTCGAGGCATTGGAGTCACCTCCACCCGGCAACATGACCGTTGATACGTATTCATGGACTCCCCGGATACGGAGTTACTGGCTGCACTCTGCGATCAAGGGCGCCATTGCAACCTGTGTCGCGTTGATTTTGTGTGACTGGCTGCATCCCCCGGGAGCAAACTTGATTCCGCTTGCCGCATGGTTAATGGTCGTGCTGTCCCGCGGGTATGTGCACGGCGAAGGAGACCGGCGGTGTTTTCAATACGTGGCATGGACGGCTCTGTTCATGATTGGATTCTGCGGTCTCCTGTTTCTTGGTGCACCATTGATGGCAAGCTATGCGGTAACCAACGTCTTCTTGTTTCTGGCTCTTTTTGTCTTTGGCTACAACGTTATCAAGATTGGCGGCATCACGTTTCCGCTGCAAATTTTGTTGCTGGCAGGATGTTCTGTTTTCGGACTGAACGCACAGGAGCCGGTTGCAGTTCAGGCGGTCGTGGGGGTGTTTTTTGGGATTGTGGCCGGAGTGCTCATCGGCGCGGTCGTGCAGCGGTTGATCTGGCCGCTTCTGCCGCCGCACGAATTAAAGAATGCGCTGGTTGAATTCCTCTCTGCGTGTCGGGACTTCATCGGCGAAACCCGTCCCGATCGTATTCAAATCCTGCGGGTCACGATGACCAGCACGCCCGCAGAAATGCTGGGCTGGATCCAGCGCCTCGACACGCCGGACGTGCCCGAGCGCGAGCGCGAGAAGTGGCAGGCCTTCATTGATGCTCTGAGAGAAATGGGTGCCAGCATGCGAGCACTCATGCGGCTGTTCCGGGACCCCAAGCTCATTACCCTCACCAGCAGACTATCCTCGTCGGTTGCAGCCCAGCACGAGGCGCTGAAGAATCAGTGCGATGAGCTCATCGCGGCGTTCGATGCACATTCGACTTCCGAGCTCGCCGAAATCCCAGCCAGGCTGGATCTCCCGAAGTTCATGCAGGCATTCCTCACAAATTGTGATCTCTCGACATTGACCCGTCTCGAGGAATTGCAATTGCTTGGCCTCGCCCAGCGATGGCTGGCAACGGAGGGAGCGCTTGCAGAATGTCGGAAACGGGCAGCAGCTCTCGAACTTCCCAAATACTTCGGCGACTACGCGCTTTAGCCGGAAGGGTTCTGAACATTACAGCAGAGGTGTCTGCGAACTACTGGCTCGACGGAATTTATTCTCAAGAAGCGGGGTGAGCATCCCATCTGTGATGAGGAGATTCGCGCGCGTCGGAGGGGACCGACATCCCGAGCGGTATGATCGAGAAAAGGGCGAATCCTATGAAACCAAAAGATACCATCCCTCCATCCCCGCTGCGTGGCGAAGAACGGACACCGCGTGAAGTCTGGACGCACGTGGTAGGCTATGAGCGGTCCGTCTCGCAATTTAACCGTGGCCAACACAGCGATTATC
>JBDNGG010000024.1:0-27769 GCA_041689405.1 Terrimicrobiaceae bacterium
AGTGCGCGCCGGCGCCGGCGACGCGCTCCTCGCCGACGTGCTTGGTCAATTCGTGCCGACGGCCGACGCCACCGAACGCGTGGTGGACATCACTCGCTACGTGCTCGCGCACCCCGACACTCCGCTCGTCTTTCAAGTCGTAGCCGAAGGCTCCGCCGCCTCGCTTCCCGGCCAAGCACCTGAACCCGCCACCGTGCACTCCGCCGAACTCCGGATATTCGGGCCGCGCTAACTTCGGTCTCCGCCCACCGGGGGTCAAGATGGAGTCAGGCCTATTTTTTAAATGTCGCTATCTAGACTGGGTGGGGAGCCCCATGGACAAAGCATTTGCGATGCAGGGATTGGTGGTTGTGGTTTGCCGTCTCAAACCACAGACGATCTTGATTTTTCACGCTGCAGATTTTGGAGAAACTAAGACCTCATCAGGCGTCTTTCGGGCGCGCCTCACCAACTTCTTGAGTTCCATTTCCCCTCCCTCAACTCGCGCACCTCGTCCCCCTGCCATCCTTTTTTTTCCGGAATCCCGGCGTATAGTGCTTTGATTTCCTTGCTGTAATCGACCGAGGCCAATGCCCACCCCGAACAATACTTATGGGGAGAGTTCGTCCTGTTTACTCGGACCGCTTTCCTCCACTGTCTCAGGATGTTCGGCGAATTTCCTCATTTCCTTCACGGTGTCCGGAAGCTCCGATGCACCCGAAAACCGTGCCCGACTCAAACATAGAGACGGATTCTTTTGAAAAACTCAGGGTGACTTGAGAAAGGATAATCCTTGAGGTCCTCGACGCCATGGATCCCCGTCCTGACGGGATTGAGGTGGCTGTAGTTCACCAAGCCCGGAATCGGACGCCGCCCTTCAATCAGGATACTTTTGTAGCGGCTTTGAAACACGTGTTCCCGCTCGCCATGATATCGGTTGAAGCGGTTGGCGGACGTCCCCTGCAGCTATTCCGTTCCACTCATCAAATTCGCCGCCGGCGTTTCGATGGCGAGTTGAAGGTGATCACTCATCATCGCGCAGGCGTCTAACAGAGCTTTCTCAAATGCAGGAGCTGCTCTCCTTTCCAAAAATAGATTTTTCCGGTAATCCCTACGACCGATCACGTGATTAAACGCACTCTCGAATTCCAATCTCGGTTTTTTTGCCATCAATGGGAAACCGTTCTGGGGTTCTACGTCGTCGCAATATTGAAATTATAGGTCCGACCCTTTTGAATTTTAAAGGGAGCTTGAGAGTGGGATAGCTGAGAAAGCGGTTGAATTAATGGGAAAGTGCCTTTCCGTTACGCATGAAACTCAATGACGCGCGGGCGTTTCTCATCGCCGCAGGGATTTGCTCCATCAGTATCCTTGCTGCGGATACCAAGGAGGAAACAATGCAACACCTACTCGATTTTGAAAAAGCTGAAGCTGGCCCGAAATGGTTTTCAGTTGACGATGGGGTGATGGGCGGAATTTCGAAAGGCCTAGTCGATATAAAGCATGGCTCGCTGCATTTCCGGGGAGATCTTTCGCTGGAGAATAATGGCGGATTCTCATCAATCCGGACGTCCGGCGATTATGATTTCAGTGGCAAGAAAACGATAATACTACGCGTGAAAGGTGATGGCAGGACCTACCAGTTGCGGCTAGCGACAGACGCCCGTTACCGTGGTTCGGCGGTGTCCTATGGCACTGAATTTGCTACGGAAACGGCCAAATGGATCGAAGTGAAAATTCCCATTGAGGCGCTTTCACCAAGCTGGCGCGGGCGAATGCTCGACGGCCCTGCACTCGATCTTTCCAATGTCGAAGAAATCGGAATCCTGATCGGGGACAAAAAGGCAGGAGCTTTCTCGCTGGAGATCGATTGGGTCGCGGTGGAGTGAAGTGATCCTGCTGCGGGTTTGGGGTTTCCCTGCGGATTCATATCGGGTTGCGTGGCGGATCCGTTACCGATGATGAAGGTTCCGCTAGGCGTCTGCCCCGGTGAAATAGCTCCGGGCTCTCCGGTTTTGGAAATCGCGCATCCGACATGCACGGCGCGGGTGGCGTTGCACGGGGCGTATGTGATGTCATGGAAGCCGATGGACGACGAGGAAGTGCTCTACTTGAGTCCGGATGCAGTTTTTAAAAATGGAAAGGCGATACGCGGAGGTAACGGTGGAGGCGGGGGAGGAAGTGGAAGTCACGCTGGAATCGAAGAACGTTTCCGAGGTGCCCATCGGAGTCTCGGGGGCGCTGCATACCTAACTCGGTGTTTCCGACATCGCGCAGGTGAGGGTTGTGAACCTGGGGGGATGCGCCCATCTGGACACGGTTGGTGAGCCGGAGATGCGGAAACAAAAAGGGATGTGGCTTCCTTCGGAGAGGTGGCTCGCATTTACGAGAGCTTCAGTAGCACGCTCTTGGTGGACGACCTTTCATCTACCGGATGCAGACTGCCGAAAATCCTGCTGCATCGAGGCGGTGGTTGCGAATGACAGAGCGGAGCTCGTGATACCCGGCGGTTCGCATCCGGTGATGATGCGCATCAGCGTGGGGGAATGACTCTGATCACTCGGCTATCGCTTCGAGCAACAGCTCGGCGGCTTTCTTCGCTGACGCAGGGTTCTGACCGGTGACGAGGCGTCCGTCGCGGATCGCATTTTCAGAAAAATCCTTGGCAGGAAGCACGGTGGCGCCGGCTTTCTCGAAAGCGGTCTGGAGTAAGAATGGCACCGTATCGGTGAGGCCGACGGCTTCCTCTTCGGAGTTGGTGAAAACAGCGGTTTTCTTACCCGAGAGTAGCAGCGAGCCATCGGAAAGTTTGACGTTCACAAGGGCGGCAGGGCCATGGCAGACCGCGCCGACCGCACCATCGTTTTCGTAGATCTGGGAGGTGATTTTCTGGAGCACCTCCGAATCGGGGAAATCCCAAACAGCACCATGACCGCCGGCAAAAAAGATCGCAGAGTATTTCGCGGGATCAACCTCGCTAAGTGGGGTCGTTTTTTCGACTCCAGGCTTTGCGTTATTTCCATTGCCGAATTTTTTCCAGAACGCCGCGTTGGCTTCATCATCAAGTTCCAGGCTTTTCGGATCGAGGGGAGCGAAACCACCTTTCGGGCTGGCGAGCGTGACGGGATAATCGTTTTCTGTGAAGACCTCGTAAGGATGCGCTGCTTCGGAGAGGAAGAACCCCGTCAGCTTTCCCGTATCGCCAAGTTCAGCGTGGTTTGTAAGGACGAGGAGGATAGGGGCTTTCTCGGTGGCGAATGCGGAAGCGGCGAGGACAAGGGAGGAGAGGATCATTCTCATTTCATTAGTTAACCGCCGAAATACTGTAATGCAAGCGGCGACCAATGATCGCAGGGGTGGTGTTGCTACGTCCTCAACTACCGCTCGGGCAGCAATGGCTATCGGCATCCGGTGATGTGGAAAGATGCCACCCGAGCCATGCGAGTCGTCCGGTCGCGTGCAGCTACGGATGGGTTTGATCCGAATAAAGTTGTGGTTATTGGGTCGTCTGCGGGCGGACATCTGGCCGCAACGTTGCTGACCCGATTCGATCAGGGAAATCCTGACGATCCCGATCCATTTCAGTGGATGAGCTCCCGCCCTGATCTTGGGATTTTATGTTATCCCGTCATCACTATGGGGAATTCAACTCATGTAGGATCGCGCGATAATCTTCTCGGACATGACGCGAGCGCCGATCTTATCCATGAGCTGTCGGCAGAGGAGCACGTCCAGTCCACGACTCCACCTTGTTTCCTTTGGCATACATGGGAGGGCGGGGCCGTGCCTATCGAGAATATAATGCTATTCGCGCAATCGCTGCGCCGGGCGGGAGTGCCATTTGAGTGTCACATTTTTCAAGATGGCGGCCACGGGCTGGTTATGAAGGACGGACACGTCTGGACCGAGCCGTGCATTCAATGGCTCCACAAACGCCTGCGCATGTGATTGGAGCCCGCGAGGGTAGGAGGAGAGCCCTACGAAGATCCGCCGAGCAGATCCGTTTTCAGCGACGACATCACCGGTACACTCCCGAACCACATGCTCAGAAAGGCTCTTTGAAATTCGCGCCCGGGGATTGCACCCTTCATTAATCCATTTTCGAGGATTCGCGTTTCATCACCCACGAATTGAACGGTGTGAACCGTGCCCTTATTGAGCGCACCAAAGAAGGCAACAAATTCGGCTTGATCTTGTCCTAGGGTGGGATAGGTGACTGTGACGCTTGCCTTGAATTGCGCGTTCCACGCATCTGTGACCTGCCCTTGGGACGCCCCTTGCAAGAACGTGAAGTTAAATTGGAGAGGACCAGGCGAAGCTTGGACGGCTTCGGAACTGCGCAACGGCGACGGAGAGTAAAACGAGGCTACGTATGCCTTGATCGGAACGAATACGAACGTCACTGTGCGCACGCCAGCTCCGTTGAGCTGTAATGTTTGCCCGCTCACTGACAGGGTATCCGGGATGTCGATTCCTGCGACTACCTCGGCCGAGATGGGTGAAGTAAGGCAAGTGAAAACGAGGAATGTGGCACCTGTTTTGGAGAGCTTCATTTACCTTTGATATTGGAATTGATCGGGGAGTTGCCGGGAGGAAACACCATTACACCATTGAAACGTAGGGGAAACCCCGAGAAATCGATAATCAATTTTTCAAGGAGGTAGAGCAGAGTCAGTCGTGGACCCAAGCGATGCTGCAGAAGATGGGAGAAGTATCGAAAGGATCGATCCCGCCCCGACGATGTGCTAAAACGTCTTGCCCACGGCTTTTAGAAATGGCTCGATGCGGGTTTTGAATTCCGCAAATGCAGCAAAATCAACTTGCTGCTGACCGTCACTCAGTGCTTCGGCGGGGTTGGGGTGCACTTCGATGAGGAGGCCGTCCGCCCCCATGGCGACGGCTCCGCAGCAGAGTTGGAGCACCAGATCCGCACGGCCGCAGCCCTGGCTGGGATCAACAATGACCGGCAGATGCGACTCCCGCTTGGCGATGGCGACAGCGGCCAAGTCAAGCGTGTTGCGGGTGTAGGTTTCAAACGTGCGGATTCCGCGCTCGCAGAGCATGACATTCGGGTTACCATGAGCGAGCAGGTACTCAGCAGCGAGAAGCCACTCCTCGATGCGTTGCGACATCCCGCGCTTGAGCAATACCGCCCGTCCAGATTTTGCACATTCGATCAGAAGTTGGAAATTCTGTGCATTGCGCGCTCCAATCTGAAGGATATCTGCTGTTTCCGCCACGTGCTCAACGTCGCGTTCGCTGAGAACTTCTGTGATGATTTTCAGACCGGTGCGGGCTTTGGCTTCGGCGAGCAGCGCAAGGCCCTCTTTTCCGAGCCCTTGAAATTCATAGGGAGAAGTCCGGGGCTTGTAAGCACCGCCGCGTAGGATGGTTGCTCCTGCCGCCTTGACCGCATCGGCCGTGCTGAACAACTGCTCCGCGCTTTCCACGGAGCACGGGCCGGCCATAAGTGTGATTGCAGGACCTCCGACTTTTACTCCATCGACATTGATGACCGTGCTCTCCGGGTGAGACTCCCGACTCGTGAGTTTGAAGCGCTTTTGCACGCGGATCACGCGCTCGACCTGGCTGAGCACATTGAGCGACTCTAGCGTCTGATGCGTCCGTTCGTCGCCAATCGCTGCAATCACCGTCTGCTGAGCACCCACAATCGGGGAGGGGACATAACCGAGTTTTTGAACCTCGTCGATCACTTGATCAATCTCTTGGGGGGATGCTCCGACGCGCAAAACAATAATCATAGGATCATAATGAACTACACAGCCACTGACAATCAAGCGCATCGATATCTCTTCCCATTTCCGTTGCCATTGGATACGGGTTTTTTCCTATGGCAAAGGGAAAAGCGATTGATCCTCGGGTGGTAAGCCTGGCAAACGAAGTGGCGCAGGGGCGTTCGGCGGAGTTGATCGCCGAAATCATGGATACCGCGCTCCGCCTCGGAACGGACCGGACGACGCTTGCCGACATGAAGTTATTCAACCGGGCTATGCGCGAAATGCGCTACGCGGCAACCGTGTTTGCGAAATACCAAGGGCGGCGGAAAGTGGCCGTTTTTGGATCTGCCCGCACCCGGTCGGATGTCGAGGAATTTAAAGTCGCCCGGGAGTTTGCCCGCCTGATGGTGCAGGAAGGATATATGATCATCACGGGGGGCGGCGACGGCATCATGGGGGCTGCCCAGCAGGGAGCGGGAGCAGAAAATAGTTTTGGTTTGAATATCCAGCTCCCGTTTGAACAGAGCGCCAATGAAACGATCACCGGGGATCCGAAGTTGATTGACTTCAAATATTTTTTCACCCGGAAGTTGAACTTCATGAAGGAAACCCATGCCTTTGTGCTCTGTCCCGGGGGCTTTGGGACGCAGGACGAAGGGTTTGAGGCGCTAACGCTCATGCAGACCGGAAAATCCCTCATCGTGCCACTCGTTTTGCTGGATCGACCAAACGGGCACTACTGGGAAACCTGGCGCCGATTTGTTTCCAATGATCTCCTGGATGCCGGGCTTGTGTCGCCGTCGGATTTTAATCTTTTCCGGCTCACCTACAGCCCCGAGGATGCAGTGCAGGAGATCCTTAAATTCTACAGTGTGTTCCACTCGTACCGATGGGTGCGCGAACGTATGGTAATCCGCCTCAACAAGAGCCTTACCTCGGATGCGATTAAAGATCTCAATCGACATTTCAAAACACTGCTTATCGCCGGTGAAATCACGCAGACATTACCGCTGGCCGAGGAGCATGAGGACACGCATCTGGAGAAACTCCCGCGCATCGTGCTAATCCCCGACAAACACGACTTTGGAACGATCCGATTACTGATCGACGCCATTAATGATGCGGAGACCGAGGAATTGGTGACAAAATGATCCATTCGAGTCGTTGAACCGCGGGGGAATTCCAAAAGTTTTGCCGCAGAGACGCAGTTTTCGATTGAATCACACGCTCTCTACACGTTAGTTAAGAGCATGGCTCTCCCGGATCCCAGTGCGCTTGCTAAAAAGTTGATCGATAAGATCAACAACTCCCGCTTTTTTACGGTCTCCCTTGGTCTGCACATCCTCCTCATTCTCATTTTTGGTGGCACGGTGATGTATCAGGCGATTCAGGAACCGCCGGATTTTGAAGGCGAAGGCGGAGGATTTGTCGCTCAGGGAGAGGCGGTATCGGCACCACAGCCGACCCAAATGCAGCCCCAGCCTACGAATTTCACCGTCACTGCTCCGACCACACAAAGTAACCCGACCACCGCCATTACGGCGATGACCGCGACTCCGCTCGACTTTACGATGCAGTCCGTAATTGCTCCACCAATCACTGCTCCAACGACCATGGACGCGGCATCGGTGGCCCCTGCGCCCGCACCTTCTATGGGCAGTGGAATGACGGGAGCTGATGCGGCAGCAATCGGCTCATTCACTCAAGGATGGGGAAAAGGGAAGGGATCGGGAACGGGAACCGGTGTGCGGAAGCGCGAATTTGAATTCGTCGCATTCCTTGCCCGCTATGAAGGGGGGAACTGGAACTCGACGGTGCAAGTTCGTAATAACGAGGTCACCAGTGGAAGCCTGCCAAATTTGCTCTACTACATAAGCAAAGTCTCGGCCAATAAGATCAAAACAAACGAGCGTAATGTCAAAGTGATCCGATTGGACAGCGATGAATTGTTCACGGCGAAGCCACCGTTCATCTTCCTCACCGGTTCGCGCGACTTCAAACTCAGCGAGAAAGAAGTAGAAAACCTGCGGAAATACGTTCGCATGGGCGGCGCGATCTGGGGCGATAGCTCCGTGCCCGGCCTGCGTTCTCGGTTTGACATCGCATTTAAGAGGGAGATGAAACGCGTGATTCCGGATGTGGATAAAAACTTTGAGGCGCTTCCACCAAACCACCCGATCTACACGAAGGGGTATTTTCCGGAGGTGAACACCGTGCCACCTGGACTGAACTATTACGCCGAGCCCGTCTACGCGTTGAAGATTTTTGATGAGGTTGCGATTATCTATACGGCCAATGATTACGGAGACATGCTTCAAATCGGGCTCACGCCAGATGGAAAAATAGACCTTGGCCGTAATGCCTCGGGCACCTCCATGTTTACGAATGTCAGCATCTGGCAGAACCGCGACATCTACATGAACAATATTTCCGAAGAGTCCGTGAAGCGGAGCTACGAATTTGCGATCAATGTCGTGGTGCATCTCTTGACCCGTTGGGAAAATAAGGTGCGCTCGGCGCCCAGATTGTAGGAGCGCTTGTCGACCGCCGCGTCGCACATGCAGCATCAAAGCCCTCCTCTTAGGCTTTTGCTTAATTGACTGTGGCGCAGCCGACTTCGCTTAACCCGTCGAGATGCTCCCACAGCATATTGCAAGTCGAAGTTTGATTGATCGCATCAATCGCTCTCGGTTCCTATGAGAATGCATCGCTTCTATGTTTGAGCCGGGCACGGTTATTGGGTGCATTGGAGTTTCCGGACATCGTGAAGGGAATGAGGAAATACGCCCAATATCTTGAGACAGTGGAGGAAAGTGATCCAAGTAAACACGATGAACTTTCCCCATAGGTATTGTTCGGGCTGGGCATTGGCCTCGCTCGATTACCACCAGGAAATCAAAGCGTTCGAGGCAGGGATTTCAGAAAAAAAGGATGGTATGGGGACGAGGTGTACGAGTTGAGGGAAGAGAAATGGGAAATCGAACTCAGGAAATTGTTGAGGCGTGCCCGAAAGACGCAGGATGAGGTCTTGGCTGCTCCAAAATCTGCAGCGTAAAAAATCAAGATCGCCGGTGAATTGAGACGGAAAACCACAGCCACCAATCCCCCGGATAGCAATCGCTCTGGCCATGGGGCACCGCAGCCGGATACCCAATCTGGTAGCGACATTTAAAATATAGGCCCGACCCCGTCTGGACTACCCGGTCATTCACATTGCCGCATCGAGTGAAACGTGATTCCGGCGCGCGCGGCTGGTTTTGTATCGTTAAGTGGCGTCAGAGATAACCAAGTCTGAACCCGATTATCCGGGAAAAGGAAATGGAGTTCAAGAGACTCACACGAAGGCTCGAAGAGTTGTGGTAAATGCCTATTTCATCCAAACGGTGTCCGACACACTTTCTGGCTTCATGTGAGATTTTATCTCGGGTTTTAGGATTATTGATGGGTCGCTGCGATCTGCTCCCAGAGCGTGCGTTCTTCGGCCCCGACGGTTGAAGGCACGGTGACTTCCACCACGGCGATGAGATTTCCTCGTTCGCCGGATTTTGTAGGCAGGCCTTTGCCGGACAGGCGAAACTTTCGTCCGTTCTGTGTTCCGGGTGGGAGGTGGAGCTTGGCACGTCCCTCAAGGGTCTGGACTTCGATGTCGCCGCCCAAGACACATTTCCAGGCTGGCACGTCGATCTCGACCCGCAGGTCAGAGCCGTCGATTTCAAAGTCCGCGTGCTTTTGGAATTTCACCCTCAGGAATAGATCGCCTTGTCCGCCGCCGCCAGCGCCAGCGCCGCCTTGGCCGGCTAATCGAATCCGCTGTCCTTCGCGGACCCCTTTTGGAATCTTGACCGTGTACGTCTGGACTTGCGGGTTATCGCCACGGCGGAACGAGATTTGTCGCGTCGAGCCATGAAACGCCTCTTCCAGCGTCACCATGATATCGGCCTCCACGTCACTGCCGCGCTGCGGGACATTGGCATACCCTGGGCCCCCACGCATCCCACCGCCGGATCGCCGGGCACCAAACATCTGCTCGAAGAAATCCGAGAACCCGGTGCCGCCAAATTCAAATTCGACGCCATCACCGAATCCCCCATACGCGCCGCCGCCACCGCCGCCGGGCGGAGGCTGGGATCCCCCACGCTCCCAGTTGGCGCCGTATTCATCGTATTTCTGACGCTTCTCGGTGTCGCCCAGAACTTCGTATGCCTCGTTGATTTCCTTGAACTTCTCCTCTGCCGTTTTTTTATCCTCGGCGGTGTCCGGATGGAATTTCCGGGCAAGTTTTCGGAAGGCGGTGCGGATCTCGTCGTGGGTAGCCGTCTTGGCTACTCCCAGGGTCTCGTAATAATCGCGGAACTGGACTGGCATAAAATTCGTTTGAAGATGAACGTGTGTTTCGGGCAGTTTAAAGGAATAATCTTAAACGAAGCAGAAAAAACTTCCCCTCAGTGTGCTCTTTTTTTCGGGGCAGGGATCGCTTTTCCAGAATACGCCATTTCCATGTTGGACATCAAACTCATCCGGGAAAATCCGGACCACATCAAAGCCCGCCTCGCCACCCGTGCGGACTACAGCAGTGCCATCGACGAAGTTCTTGCCATCGATGGCGATCGCCGTCAGACCGAAACCCAGCTCCAAAACCTGCTGGGTGACCGGAAGCGCTTAAGCAAGGAGATCGGGATGCTGCGGTCGCGTGGGGAAGATTCCAGCGCGATAGAAAATCAGGTGAAAGCATTTGGCGCGCAAATGGAATCACTCGGACAGACGGCCACAGCCCTTGATGAGCGTCAGCGCGACCTCCTCCTCCAACTTCCCAATTTGCCTCGGCCCGAGGTGCCTGTGGGAGCTGATGACTCCGGAAATCCTGTGATCCGCACATGGGGCGAGGTGCCGACAAATTGCACCGGCGAAGACCATCTTGCGATTGCCGACCGGTTGGGGCTCATGGATTTGGAGCGCGCGAGAAAGATCAGCGGCAGCGGATTCACGTGTTTCACGGGAGCGGGCGCGCGCCTCGAACGTGCGCTGCTGAATTTTCTCCTCGATCTGCACACGGGCGAGGGGAGCTACACGGAAGTCAGTCCCCCATTTTTGGTGCGTCGCGAATGCATGGTGGGAACGGGGCAATTGCCGAAATTCGAGGACGATATGTATGGCGTTGACGGGGGGGAGTTATTTCTTGCACCGACTGCCGAGGTCCCGGTGACGAATCTGCGCCGCGAGGAAATCGTGCCGCTGGCCGACCTGCCGCTCCGCTTTGCTGCCTACACGCCTTGTTTTCGCCGAGAGGCCGGTTCTGCTGGTCGTGAGACCCGCGGCATCATCCGGATGCATCAGTTTGATAAAGTCGAGTTGGTGAAAATCTGCCATCCGGACAACAGCACCGCCGAGCTGGAATCGCTGACCGCTGATGCGGAAAAAGTGCTCCAGCGACTGGGCTTGCACTACCGCGTGATCGACCTCTGCACTGGGGACCTGGGATTTGGCTCCGCGCGCACCTATGACATCGAAGTCTGGGCGCCGGGGCAGCAGGCGTATCTCGAGGTATCGAGTTGCTCGACATTTGAAGATTATCAGGCGCGCCGCATGAATTTGCGGTTCAAAGATGCCGATGGAAAAAACCGCTTTTGTCATACGCTGAACGGTTCGGGCACCGCGCTCGCCAGGCTGTATGTCGCGCTTTTGGAGACTTACGCGCAGCCCGATGGCTCGGTGAAACTTCCAGAGCCGCTGCATCGATATTTCGGTTCGTCGTCTATCGCACTTACTGCCTGAGCCATCGCATGAAAGCGGGTGCTGCCGTGGAACTATTGCATCAACAGGTTGCAAGAGGGATGGCTGGCCTCCCGGTTACCAGAAAGCTGCTCGTCGGCGTGTCCGGGGGTCGGGACTCCGTGGTCCTGCTGCACGCCCTGCTGTGGGCTGGGTTTTCCAAACTTGTGGTCGTACATATTAATCACTGTCTCCGGGGCCGCGCCTCCGGCGGAGACGCAGCATTTGTGCGACGTCTCGCGGCACGATTGAAGGTGCCGGTGGTAGTAGGAAGGACTGATACCCGAGGCTATGCTGCGGCGAGGGGTGTGTCGCTGGAACTCGCTGCGCGGGAATTGCGAATGGCAGTGTATGCGCGCGCCGCTAAGCTTCACCGCACGTCGCATGTCGTGCTTGGTCACCATGCGGACGATCAGGCAGAAACGTGTTTGTTTAACTATCTCCGGGGATCGGGCACGGGTGGGCTGACTGGCATGAAATCCGTTTCTCAGTTTGACGCGGGTGCAGCGAGCCTGACCATCCACCGTCCGATGCTCGCCGTCCGGCGGGATTCGATCGATCAATATGTCGCGGGTGAGGGTATTGCTTTCCGGGACGACGAGACCAACGCACAGTCCGCGTTCACGCGAAACCGATTCCGACACCAAGTGATACCACTGCTTCAAGAAATAATGGGTGATGCGTGTGTCGATGCCATTCTCCGCAACGCGGAGATCCTGCGTGCCGAGCACGAATATCTTAACAGCCTCATCGATTCTCAACCGCTGGATCGTAATCTAGCGGTGCAGACGTTGCGTGCGATGCCACTGGCGTTGCAGCGCCGCACGGTGACTGCCTGGCTAACACAATTCGGCCCACCGGAGTGTGGGTTCGCCGAAGTCGAGCTAGTTCTGCGGCTCGTTCCCAAGGATGCGGGGGTGGCAAAAATCAACCTGCCCTGCGATTACCACTGCCGCCGCAGAGCCGGGGAGATTTTCCTCGAGCCGCCGGTTTGACCGTAGGGTGAGCCAATTCGCAGCGGGAGATCGGGAAAATTCCCGGTTGACTCGCTGTGGCTGACATCGGTAGTTTCTTCACCCCGCTAGTCGTGCCTGATCGCCCGCTGTGCGGTCCTAGTTATGCAGAGTCCTGCCGACGAACTTTCCTACATTCTCATTACGCCGCACTCGATCCGGAAATCCCGGACCGGGGGAATTCTCTCGCGTTTGATCTCGCGTTCCGGCCTCGACCTGGTGGCTGCTCGGATGTTTGCTCCGTCGCCCGAACTGGTGGAAAAGTATGCAGCCTCAATCGTGAGCGACTCGGACGAACGTCACCGGCATACGCAGCAGTTGGTTTGCGATTATATCCGCAGAAATTTTGGTCCGCGTGCGGACGACGTGCATCCCCGCGTGATGATGCTGGTCCTGCAGGGCGAGGATGCTGTCGCCAAGGTGCGCAAAGTTACCGGGCATCTGGTCCATGATCTTACCGCAGGCGAGACCATCCGCGATACCTACGGCGATTACATCACCGATGAGGACCGGGTTGTGTATTTTGAACCCGCCGCGCTGGCGCCGCAGAGCACGGAAGCTGCCCGGGCGGATCTCCAGCTGTGGGCGGACTATTCCGATTCGGACGGCGGCATTATTGATCATGTGGTTAGCAAGCCGGAGTCCGGCGTGATCGAAACCACGCTTGTTCTTTTGAAGCCTGATAACTTCCGATTTCCGAATGTACGACCTGGCGCATTGATCGAGACATTTTCTCGCACGGGACTGGCGATTGTCGGGGCAAAGGTCATTCACATGAGCGTCACCGAAGCTGAAGAGTTTTACCGTCCCGTCCTCGACGCGCTTTTGGAGCACCTATCGGCTTCCACGGGTCGGCGGGTTCGGCTGGCAGTCGAAGAGGAATTGGGCTGCCCGTTGAGCGACGGAATCGAATCCGAACTCGCGGCGATGATCACACCGGTTGCAGCGCGTGCGCACTGGGAGTCAATCATCCAATTCATGGCCGGACGCCGTCCGGGTCAATGCCCCGCAGAGCTCCGAGATGCCCCAGGTACTGAAAAATGCCTTGCCCTGCTGTATCACGGCGTGGACGCGGTAGCAAAAATCCGCTCCGTCCTTGGCCCAACTGACCCAGCCAAAGCACCCACGGGCACGATCCGCAAGGAATTTGGCCAGAGTATCATGGTCAATGCAGCTCACGCATCAGACTCCGCAGCGAACGCGAAGAGAGAGATTTCTCTGTTGAATATCGCTGCAAATAATTTTAAACCGCTGATTGAATCTCGTAGCTTAACCAGCTAATCTCCACCACTCACCTACAAAAACTGAATCCATGGAACTCTCTACACGCGTTGCCCATCTCACCCCCTCTCTGACCCTTGCCATCGACAGCAAAGCCAAAGCCATGAAGGCTGAAGGCATTGATGTCTGCGGATTTGGAGCCGGCGAGCCCGACTTTGACACACCGGACCATATCAAGGCTGCTGCCCAAGCTGCGTTGGAAACCGGCTTCACCAAATACACACCGAGTTCCGGCATTCCAGAACTCCGTCAGGCGATCTCGACCAAGTTTTCCGAAGACAATAGTCTCGAATACAAGCCCAGCCAGATCATCGTCAGCAATGGAGCTAAACAGTCCTGCCTGAACGCCATCCTCGCCGTCTGCCAGCCTGGTGATGAAGTCATCATTCCTGCTCCGTATTGGTTGAGCTATCCGGAAATGGTCCGCCTCGCTGGTGCAGATCCGGTGATCGTTCCCACCACGATGGAGAATGATTGGAAAATCACTGCCGAGCAGTTCGAGAACGCGATGACGCCGAAAACGAAGATGATAATCATCAACACTCCGGGTAACCCGACCGGATCGATCTACACCCGTGATGAACTCCGTTCTATTGCCGAAGTTGCTGCCGAAGAAGACATCGTCATTCTCTCCGACGAGATCTACGAGAAGATTGTCTATGATGGAGCGGAACATGTGAGTATCGCCTCCCTCACTCCAGAAGCCTACGACCTCACGGTCACGGTGAACGGATTCAGCAAAGCGTATTCAATGACTGGATGGCGTCTCGGTTATCTCGGTGCGCCGGAGCCGCTTGCCAAAGCAATCGATTCGATGCAGAGCCACTCCACGTCCAACCCATGTTCGTTTTCACAAAAAGGCGGTCTTGCCGCACTTAATGGCGATCAGCAATTTGTCACCGACATGGTCGAGGAATTCAATATTCGCCGCGAGTATATGTATAACCGTCTGACCAGTATCGCCGGGGTCTCGGCGGTCAAACCACGCGGGGCATTTTACGTGTTGGCAAATATCGGCCAGCTCGGACTCACCTCCACGAATTTTTCGGACCGCCTGCTCAGCAAGGCGAACGTAGCAGTCGTTCCCGGTATCGCATTTGGCGATGACGCCACGGTCCGACTCAGCTACGCCACAAGCATGGACGTGATCAAAACCGGCTTGGATCGCCTTGAGGAATTCTGCAGAACGGTTTAATTCCCTAAGCGCATCGGCGCAAACCTTACACTCCAACGCCCCGCGGGATTCAACACCTGCGGGGCGTTGCTTTTTTGGGGTTGGCGATTTCCACGATAAATGGTGCTTGCCACGAGTAGTGAGATCGGTCACCTTCCGCGTCGGGAAAGGCAGACGCTCGTTTGCCCCGCTTACGGTCGCGAATGTTTCGCGAAGTTTGCCCCCTGGATTGGTCTTCCGATGAGAGATGGCTCAGGGCACATAATATCATTGATTCCCGCAATCGGGAAACCATCGTCCGTGATTGGCATTAGCCGCCGGACACCAGACCACCATGACATCAGATACAACATTTGCCGAACTTGAGTTGGCAGAACCTATTCAGCGCGCCCTCATCGAAAAAAACTACACGACACCCTCGCCCATCCAGGCCAAGGCGATTCCGCATTTGTTGCAGGGACGCGATTTGATTGGATGTGCTCAGACGGGCACTGGTAAGACTGCTGCCTTTGCGCTTCCGATCCTGCATTTGCTCAACAGCAAACCAAAACCAACCACCCCCAAACGCCCACGGGTGCTTATCTTGACGCCGACGCGTGAGTTGGCGTCTCAAATCGCTCAGAACTTCGAAGCGTATGGAAAATACCTAAAACTAAGCCATCTCGTGCTTTTCGGAGGAGTGGGCCAGAACCCGCAAGTCCAGAAATTGGTGCGTGGTGTGGACATCCTCGTGGCCACGCCGGGACGGTTGTTGGATCTGCACTCCCAACGTCACATCCACTTCGATCAGGTCGAGATTTTTGTTCTCGATGAGGCCGATCGGATGCTCGACATGGGATTTGTCCATGACGTGAAAAAAGTGATGGCGTTGCTGCCAGCCAAGCGGCAGTCGTTATTGTTCTCCGCAACGATGCCCCCTGCGATCCAGCAGCTGGCTGATCGTTTGTTGCACGACCCTGTTCAGGTCGAGGTGAATCCCGTGGCGTCCACGGCCGAACGCATCCAACAGCACCTGTGTTATGTGGAGCGGAATGATAAGCGAATGCTGCTTGTGCATTTTCTAGAAAAATATCCGGATGGCCTCGTGCTCGTGTTCGTGAAAATGAAACACGGCGCCAATCGGCTTGTTGAGCAGTTGGAAAAAACCGGTGTTCGCGCCGAAGCGATCCACGGCAATAAATCCCAGACTGCCCGCGAACGCGCGCTGGAGAATTTCCGCAGCGGCCGGACCCGCATCCTCATTGCAACGGATATTGCTGCCCGCGGAATCGATGTTAAAGGAATTTCCCTCGTGGTGAATTATGATATTCCTAACGAGCCCGAATCGTATGTGCATCGTATCGGCCGCACCGCCCGTGCCGGCGCGGAAGGTCTCGCATTCGCATTTTGCGACCACACCGAGCGCGACTTTATCCGCGGTATCGAGCGGTTGATCCAGCAGACCATTCCCGTTCTCACCGATCACCCGTATGCGAAGGCCGGAAACTCTGAAGCCCCGAAACCAAAACCGGTGATGCGCCAGGACGGCCGACTCGACTGGGTCCCGAGGAAACGCACCCCCGGCGGACGCCCCGGAAGCAATCAGGGCCGCGGCCGTCGGTAACAATCCGGAGGGTCATCAATTGAATGGTAAGGCGGAACGACTTGTAGGAGCCGTCCAAACAACTCGACGAAATCGGGAGGACATTTGTCAGGCTCCATGGATTTGAAACATGCTTTCGTCTTGTTTGATCCCGCGAGGCAGGGAAAGGTATGGGAGTGACCATTACTTCCTACGCACCCGGGCGCGCCGAACTCCTCGGTAATCATACCGATTACAACGAAGGAGTGGCGCTTTCTGTGACTGTGGAGCGGGGAACTACCGTGGTTGGTAGCGTCCGGGACGACAATAGGATCCATATTGTGACGGAGACACTGGGTCGTCAGGTGACGGTGGACCTCAGAGACCTCTCTCCGAATCCGGATGAGGCATGGTCAAACTACCCGGTTGGTGTGGTCGCCGAGTATCTCAAGCGGGGATTTCCGTTGCGGGGATTTGAGCTCGATATCACGAGCAACCTGCCGCTTGGGGCAGGACTGAGCAGTAGCGCTTCATTGTCGGTCGCCACAGCGCTATTTTTGCAGGCGGCGTTTAATTTGGAAGTGCCGAGGATCGAGACCGCCCGGATTGCACGGGATGCCGAAAATAACTTTGCAGGTATCCAGTGCGGGCTTCTCGACCCGATCAGTAGTTTATTCAGTCGCGAAGATTGCGTGACCTTCATTGATTGCCGCACGTTTGCAGTGCGGCACATTCCGGTGCCAGCAGATGTGACTTTTGTCGTCGCGGATTCCGGGGTAAAGCATCCGCATGCTGAGGTTGCCTTCGCCGATGCGCGCGAAGCGTGCATGAACGCGGCGGCGGTAATTCGGAAACCAGCGCTGAGGGATGTCACGTTGGATGAGTTGGACGCGCATCGCCTGGATTTGCCGGACGAGCTTTATCACCGTGCCAGGCACGTGGTCTGCGAAAATGCGCGCGTGATGCAGGGGGTGGCTGCGCTTGAAGAAGGGGACGTGAGAGGATTCGGAAAACTCATGCTCGCCTCCCATGCGAGTTCGCAGAGGGATTTCGGAAATTCATGCCCTGAGTTGGACGAGTTGGTGGATCGGGCCCGCTGCGTGCCTGGATGTTATGGCGCACGCCTCAGTGGACGCGGGTTTGGCGGCACGACGATCAACTGCGTCTCACGAGGAAGCGTGGATGTGCTCCAGGAAGTGCTGGATGTGCGTTGCTTTACGACCCGAGCTGCACAGAGCACGCTCGTCATCCGTGGGTGAGGGGAGTTAGAGCTGAAGAAAGTTGCCCAGCAGCCGTTTCCCTTCCGCTGTCAGGATCGACTCGGGGTGGAACTGGACGCCGTAAACCGGCAACTCCCGGTGGGCGAGGCCCATGATTTCACCCTCTGCGGTCTGAGCGGTGATCTTGAGGCAGTCTGGAAACGTCTCCCGCTTTACCAGCAGCGAATGATAGCGGGTGGCTTCAAAAGGCGACGGGAGTCCCGCGAAAACATTCTCTCCCTCATGAAGAATAGGTGACGTTTTGCCATGCATTAGTCGACCTGCGCGGACGACATCACCACCAAATACATCGCCCATGCACTGGTGCCCAAGGCATACGCCGAGGATGGGCACTTTTCCTGCATAAGTGCGAATCACGTCACAACTGATACCGGCTTCGCGGGGGGTGCGGGGACCCGGTGAAATGCAGATCCGATCCGGCTTCATCTCTGCCACCTGATCCACCGTGATTTCGTCGTTCCGCCGCACGACCGGGTCTGCGCCAAGTTCGCCGAAATATTGAACCAGGTTATACGTGAACGAGTCGTAGTTATCGATGACGAGGAGCATGGCCGATTTGGAAGCAGGTGATAGTTGTTACGCAGTTTGCAGGAATGTATAGGAAACTAACCTTGAAAATCCACTTTTGCCCGATCAATCGCGCGCATCGCGGCCATCGCCTTATTCTGGCTTTCTTGGTACTCGCCCTCGGGCGTCGAATCTGCAACGACCCCCCCGCCGGACTGGACGTATGCCACACCGTCTTTGAGCACAATGGTCCGGAGTGCGATGCACGAGTCGAGGTTGCCATCGAATCCAAAATATCCCACCGCGCCGGCATAGACGCAGCGCTTGCTCTTTTCCAGCGAGTTGATGATCTGCATGGCCCGAACTTTGGGTGAGCCGGAAACTGTGCCAGCAGGAAAGGTCGCACGCATCACATCAAAAGCGGATCGGCCTTCAGCCAACTCTCCGGTCACGTGGGACACGATGTGCATGACGTGGCTGTAGCGCTCAACTGACATGAAATCAGAAACGACCACCGAAGAAAATTCCGCGATCCTGCCCACATCATTGCGAGCGAGGTCCACAAGCATGAGGTGTTCGGCGCGCTCCTTGGGATCTGCAAGTAAGTCCGCTTCCATGCTATTGTCTTCGTCGGGCGTCTCGCCGCGTTTGCGTGTGCCTGCAATCGGACGGATCTCAACTTTCCGACCGGTGACGCGCACATGCACTTCCGGAGAACTTCCGACCAATGAAAACCCTTCCTCAAGTCGCAGGCAGAACAGATACGGTGAGGGATTGACGACGCGCAGAGACCGGTAAAGGTCCATCGCGCTGCCGTCGAATTCCATCTCAAATCGTTGCGATGGCACAAACTGGAAAATATCGCCGGCCAGGATAAATTCCTTCCCGGATTCGACCATTGCAAAATATTCCTCACGGGTCGTATTGCAGCGGACCTCTGATGGCTCGCCGGTGATCTCTGGGAACATCGGTCTTAGGCTCATCGTTGCGGAAAGTTTTCCGAGTGTCTCGTAAATCCGCTGCACGGCATCCGCATAGGCTGCTTTTGTCTCGCCGTTCTCGGGGAACGCATTGGACATGACTTTAATCTGGCGACGGCGGTGGTCAAACGCGATCACCGTGTCGGCAAGGTGAAAGACCATGTCAGGCACGCCTAGTTCGTCTTTCGGTGGTGCGGGTATCACGGGCTCAAACCAGCGAACGGCATCATAAGCCAAATACCCCACTGCTCCGCCCCGAAAGATCGGCAGGCCCTGTTGCGGAGCGATGCGATAACCGTTCATAAGTTTTTCCAGTTCCGCAAATGGATCAGTCGCACTGGTGAATTGTTGCACGCCATCCGGGCTTTCCAGCCAGACTTCGTGGCCGCGTGCCGTCAGCTTCCATCGGGCTCCCACGCCCAGAAACGAATACCTGCCGACATGATCGCCCTGTTCGGCGGATTCAAATAAAAACCCTGGCAACGTCTCACCCAGTTTAGCAAATGCCGTAACCGGCGTGTCCAAGTCCGCGACGACATCGCACCAGACCGTCACCACATTGTAGTCGGTCGCTAGATGTTGAAACTCGTCAAACGAGGGATGTAGGGGTGGTCGCATGGATGTGGGTGCTAAAAAATGCCCGGCATCCTGGTGCCGCACGGAGTTGTTCCCCGTGATGGCTCCGGGCTTGCGCAGGTGAAGCGTTCAGCCACTCGCTAGAACTGCACCTTGGGTGCCTCGCGCTCCGCGGCATTTTCGATCTGAAACAATTCCGCTAACTCAAAATTGAACATGCCAGCAACGATGTTAGTCGGAAAAACTTCGCGCTTCGTATTGTATGCCATCACCGAGTCGTTATAAGCCTGCCTTGCAAACGAGACTTTATTTTCCGTGGAGGTGAGTTCCTCGGTAAGCTGCATCATGTTCTGGTTTGCCTTTAGGTCCGGGTATGCTTCAGCCACTACCATGAGGCGACCCAGCGCGCCGGCTAGCCCGGCTTCGGCTGATCCAAGTGCCTTCATCGCGGATGGATCACCTGGATTGGCGGCAGCTTGCTGGCCCGCTCCCATAGCTGCGGTGCGGGCAGCTGTCACTGCTTCCAGCGTGCCGCTCTCGTGCTTGAGATATGCCTTCGCAGTCTCTACCAGGTTTGGGATCAAGTCGTAGCGGCGCTTCAATTGCACGTCGATCTGAGCGAATGCATTTTTAAAGCGGTTGCGGAGAGTGACGAGCCCGTTGTACTGGCCAACGAAAAACAGCCCGAACAAAGCCACAAGCACCACGAATCCAATCAGAATAGCAACTGCTGTCATGCATCACACACTGCCCGGTCTACACTCCGGGCGCAATTCGTAAATGCAGCAGCTACAAATTCGCCAATTACCGAGGCAGATCGGATTGCTCAAAAAGCCATCGCCGTATTTTTACCTCGTCTTATCTTGCGGGCCGTGGTTCACCACTCAGGTTAATGACGCAAAAGACAGCCATTCTATTTGATCTCGACGATACCCTCATTATCGATGAAGTGGTTTCGCGTGAAGTTTTTGCCAAAGTATCAGATCTCGCGGCGACGAGATTCGGAGTAGGTAGCGAAGCCTTTGGCCGCTGCGCCCGTGACCACGCACGCCGCCTTTGGGGGGAGGGTCCCGCACATGCATACTGTCGGCGGATCGGAATCAGCGCGTTTGAATGCCTGTGGGGGAATTTTACTGGCGATTCAGCAGATCTCACGCAGTTGCGGAATTGGTCGCTGGCCTACCGAAAGGCGGTGTTCGACGCCGCACTCCGGGAACTTGAGATCGAGCCTGACGAGTGCTCGGCCGCTGAATTTGCCCGTTTCTTTTACGATCAACGCCGGAAACTTGCGCGACTCATGCCGGACGCCCGCGAAACGCTCACCCGCCTCGCAAATAAATATAAACTCGGCCTGCTCACCAATGGCGCACCGGATCTCCAACGGGAAAAATTACTGGCTTCCGGACTCGGGTTGTATTTCTCCGCCGTCGCCGTTTCGGGCGAACATGATATTGGAAAACCCCGTCCGGAAATTTTTTTCCGACTTCTGGAGGAACTCGGGGTATCTCCTCAGGGGGCTGTCATGGTTGGCAACAGCTTGGAGCGTGACATTGCAGGAGCTCGCAATGCAGGAATTACGAGTGTGTGGATTCGCGTGGCGGGCTCGGAGGAAAAATACGAGGTATTGCCGGACTTTACAATTAACGGTCTGTCGGAACTGCCTGTAATCCTAGAAAAAATGGAAATTTTTGAGAAATCGATTTGACATTCCTGTTCTTGCAGGGATGTTAGCGGCGAAATGAAAATAATCCTAGCAGCACTCACAGTCGGCCTCTTCGCAATCTCCTCATCTTTCGCTCAGTGCGGCGGCGGTGGCGGCGGATGTGGCGACAAAAAAAGTGGCGAGAAAAAAGAAGGTAAGAAAGAAACTGCCACTCAGAGCGTTAAGCTCTAGTAGCGGCTTTCAGCCGAAACTTTTAAACGCGGGGTCTAACGACTCCGCGTTTTTTTTGTTTTGCGACAACGCCTGGTGAGGCAAGCTTAACAGCAATGGATGATCCCAAGGCACCCGAGCGCAGGTGGTATAAGCGAAGCCGCCCGCTGCGCATCGCGAAAAAGGCACTCGATATTTTCCTTGCGATCGATGCGGAACAGCGAGCCGCCTCCTTTGGGTATTACGCGTTGTTTTCGCTGGTGCCGATGATTGCGCTTCTGCTTTCACTAGGCTCGCTATTTTTCAGCGAGCAGGTGGTGCATCAGGCCATCGAGGAGTTTGTACCGATGGGCAGTGCGCAGCAGGAGATCTTGTGGGTTATGGTGCAGGACCTTCAGAGCGCGCGTGGTAGCGTGAGCGCAATTTCGATTTTGATTCTCTCTTGGACCTCTCTCCGGTTTTTTCAGGCGTTGGTGCGAGCCGTGAACCGGGCGTGGCACACCATCGAAATCCCTTGGTGGCAACTCCCGCTGAAAAACCTCGCTATGGTCGCAGTGATCGGCGGCGGCTTGCTCATGGGCATTCTGTTTCCTGTGTTGGTGCAGGTCGTGATTAAGGTCCTTACCACGCTGGAGGCCGTATTGGTGCATTACGTCCCGATTGGTCAGCGGTCAGACTGGTTTCTCTTGCTGGATGCCTCCCGCTACGCAATCGGCGGCGTTGTTCTTTTCTACACGTTTGCCATGCTCTACATGTTGGCACCGCGCTGCACTGTCAGGTTCCGCCAGGTCTGGCTGTCCGCTTTGTGTGTCACGGTGATTCTGCAGGCCGTGCAGATTGCATTTGTCAACTATTTACCGATCATCGTGAACTACAATGTCGTGTATGGATCGGTCGGAGGGCTTATGCTCCTCCTGCTGTGGATCTATACGAGTGGCATGGTCATTATCGGCGGCGCCTGTTTCTGTGCCGCCATCAGCCGGGTTGACGAGCCGGCAAGCCCGGCTACTCCATCCAGTTCAGAAAATTGAAATTCATCGAAATCATCACTGTGATTACGAGCGATACAAACAATACTCCTAAAACAATAGCGACGGCGCCACCCAGTAAAAGCCTACGAATAAGCAAATCCTCTGCGGCATCCTGCTCCGGAGTTTGAGGGATTCGGACACTGGGTTCTTCGGGACTGGACTTGGGCATCATGAGGGAAAAAATAAGGCTCGCGATACGCGCTGTCAATCGGACTTGCGGCCCCGGAGCTTGAATATAATCGGCAGGCCCGGGTATTCACGGAAAGCCCGGATGCATTTGGACAGGTATTGTTTGTAACTATCGGGAAGTTTGCGTGGGTCGTTCACGAAGAGCAGTAGTTCGATACGGCCAAAGGAACGATACTCCGGAGCGTTGAGTTGGGTTGCGTAAAGGATCTTGAACCGCCGATTTCCACGCATGGGTGGTGGCTGTCGCACGACGGAATCCGCAATGAGCCGGTTGAGTTCACCGGTTCCAATTTTGCGCGTTGCGTGCTGACGCATTTTTTCAATCGTCGTAAATAAACGTGGAATGTTCTCCCGGTCTTTTGCAGATACGATGACCACGGGCGCGTAGTCTAAGAAAAACAAATCACCTTGGATTTGGTCCAGTCGCGCCTTCAAGGCATCCCGCTCGGATTCGCCATCCTTCGGTTTCACCAAATCCCATTTGTTGATCACAATGATCGCTGCTCGCCGGGCGTCTTGGATCATTCCCGCGATGCGTTTATCTTGAGAAGAGACCCCTTGCGATCCATCAATCACCAGCACGCAGAGATCCGCGCGGGCAATTGCATTCTCGGAGCGCATCACGCTGAACACCTCAACGGACGTATCATGCTTCGAGCGGTGACGGATCCCGGCCGTATCGACGAGCATGAATTTGTGCCCGCCGTGCTCATACGGAATATCCACGGCATCCCGCGTGGTGCCTGGGATATCACTCACGATCGTACGCTTGTCGTTGAGGATGGCGTTGATCAGCGACGATTTGCCAACATTGGGTTTTCCAATGACAGCGATGTTCGCCACGCTGCCGCGCTCGCTGTCACCCTCGTCAGCGCCGAGGTCCACAAGCCCCTCAATGCGTTCGATAAGAAGCCCGGTTCCCCGCCCATGCACTGCACTCACCGGCACCGGACTCTCAAATCCCAGGCGCGCGAAATCCACCACCATCGATTGATGTTTTTCATCATCGATTTTGTTGACCACAAGAATCACCGGTTTTCCCGCACCGCGGATCTTCTTTGCCAGGTCTTCGTCCAGTGGAGTGGATCCATCAGGGCCATCGACCACGAACAACAAGAGGTCGGAGGATTCGATGGCAACCTCCGCCGCAAAGTGTGTCTCTTCGGCAAAATCCGGATCGGGATCAAATCCGATCCCACCGGTGTCAATGATGTCAAACGGCGCGCTGCCCAGGCGGCAAATCGCATTGATCCGGTCGCGGGTAACCCCCGGTTGGTCGTGAACGATGGAAATTTTCTTTCCTGCCAGACGATTAAATAAAGCAGACTTGCCGACATTGGGCCGGCCGACGATGGCTATGGTTTTCAAGATTTTGTGACTCCTTCATTCTCGGAGTGTGTGAATTGCCTCACCCCTTGAAAAATGTATTCAATCCCGCTGATAAGCGTGAGTGCTCCGGCCAGCCAGATCACCGGCTCGAAATACGGAATCTGCAGCAACACCCACGATACGGCGATCATTTGCAGCGCGGTGGCGGATTTTCCCGTCCACGTGGGGCGAACCACGAGGTTATTCCCATGGAGTTGCACCACGGCGCATCCGGTGAGAATAACGACATCCCGCGCGATGACAAGCACAGGAAACCATAACGGCAGGGCGAAATGCCATGGGCTTATCGTTAGCGTGATAATGGCGGTGAGCAGTAATCCCTTGTCTGCGATGGGATCCAGAATGGCCCCAAGTTTGCTGGTTTCTCCCAGCTTTCGCGCCACCCAGCCATCAAAGGCATCGGTGACTGCGGCGAAAATGAAAATCCCAACAGCACAATAACGGATCCATTCCTCTGGCTCGCCACGTGCCACCCCTGCTCCGTAATACGCAGCAAATAGCACGAAAACCGGGATTAGTAGAATCCGGGCAATCGTTATCTGATTAGCAATTGTCATTGGTGATACTCGAAGTATGGGGGAAATTTGACCCGGAGTCGAGCGAGTGACGCTCTGGATGCCTGTTGAAGCCGATAGCAATTCTGACTGGATTACTCCGGAAAAGCCAGATATCTTCGGGATCCATGAAAGTTTCCAAACGTGGCGAGTATGCGTTGCGCGCCCTCATCGATCTAGGTATCGCGCACGAAGCGGGTCGTCCGATGTTGCGCTTGCAGGAGATTGTCACCAAAGAATGCATCCCCTCTGCATTTCTAGAACAAATTTTCGCGCAGCTCCGAGCGGCAGGTATTGTTGATGGAAAACGTGGGAAAAATGGTGGATACTTTCTCAAAAAGCCCGCTGATACCATCTCTATGGGCCAAATTGTTCGCCTCATCGATGGACCTCTGGCGCCGATTGCTTGTGTGAGCCAAACGAAATACGAGCGGTGCACCTGTCCCGACGAGGAGCATTGCGGTTTACGGATGCTGATGCTCGATGTGCGGAATGCAATCGCCGAGATTCTCGACAAATACACGTTGGGTCAGGTGGTTGAAGTCACTCTCCGAAAACTACGTAGGGATAAAATTCCGATTCCGTTTGCCGTAGGTGGAGTTGCGTCTGCGAGCGGATCCGCGTCCGATTTTTTCTTCGCAGATTTTTCAATCTAAAGTAGTTTTCAAACGCATCTCTGCGCACGTTCTAGTGCAGTCGGGATTTCAAAACTCAGGTATGGTAGCACGAATCTAGTTTTTTTTTGCATTTTTCAAAATCTTACTTGACTAGCAAGCTTTAATTACTTACTAGTTTGATAAACAAGTCAGCACAATGGAACCCTTCTCCTATTTCTTTATGTCGTGCATGACCGGCGGATCACGGAGATCCGGCAGACTCGCTAGACCCGCCTGGGCACCGGGAAATCCTCAACCGTCTGAAGCTTGTGTCACTTTCCTACCGGACCACCGGAGGCTTTCTTAAATCACCACTCTCAGATTCACCAGGCCACTGGACTGTCCGGGATTCTTTAAATACCAAATGAACTTATTTAGAAACTACCGTCGTCCACTTGCGTTGGCGACATTGACTGCGGCGCTGACTATTGCGCCAATTTATGCACAGGATACCAGCTTCTCAGACTGGTGGGAGGGGCGACGTGCCACCGGTACGTGGTTTGGCGCACGACCTGCGCTGGAAGATCGCGGTGTGAATTTTCGTGTGAACTGGCGCGCAAATTTCCTCGCCATCGTTGATGGCGGGTTACAGCAGCGGGGGGGATTTGACCAAGAGATCAACTTTGACCTTGATATTGACGCCGCGAAGCTGACGCAGATCGAGGCAATCGAAGGTCTGAGCTTCACCGGGAACGTGCGCTGGCGCGAGGCAACCTACAGCGTCAACCAATACTCGGGCACGGACAGCACGTTTCGTCCCAGTGCAAATACCGGGGGGGCGGGATGGCGATTCCGAAAAGCATATGCGACGTATTCCACGCCGGAATTGTTTGGAATTTCCAAATTCCTGACGATTTCAGGCGGCTGGCAAGTGCCGACGGACCTTTTCTTGGTTCAGCCGGATTCCAAGCTCTTCGTGAATCAATCGATCCGCACCGCCAAGGGAATCAATCCCAACCTCTCTTGGGGCGCATCGTTTTCGACTTGGGGTGGATACGTTCGAGTGGAGCCGACCGAATGGCTTTACGCCCAAAGCGGGCTGTATTTGGCTTACCCGTTCGGCACGGATCCGCTTAACCACGGGCTTTCGTTTCAGGGATTTCGGAAAGATCCATCGCTCAACGGTGTTTACTCGATCAACGAGATTGGCGTGACGCCGAAGATCGGCCCGGAGCAGTTAGCCGGAAAATACGCGGCCGGTTTAATCTACTGGGGCGTCGAAAATCAAGGCTTCGATGGAGTCACCTACGACGGACGCCTGCAATTCTACTGGCAGGCTGATCAACAATTGTTCCGCGAGAATTCGATCGTTGGCCCGGAGGAAATCGCGTGGACCGGGAAGGGGAAAAATCCGGTGTCCGCAGCAACGAAACCGAAGGCAGATGCGCAGGGGCTTTCGTGGTTCAGCGCAATCAACTTCGCCCCGCCGGCTAACAACGTGCTTCAGTTCTACGCACTGGGTGGCTTGGTTTATCGGGGACTGATCCCCCGGCGTGACACCGACCAGACCGGCGTTGCCTTCGCTTACGGAAACTACAGTTCCGATTCTGCAAGCCTCGACCGCAGCCGCGGTGGAGATCCGAGAACCTACCAAGCCGTGCTGGAATTCGACTACCGCGTGCAGTTGAGCCGCTTCGCCTACGTTCAGCCAACGCTTCAATACATCATCAATCCCGGCGGGCGCGGGCTTGTGAATAACGACACCATAATCGGACTGCACTTCGGCGTTGATTTTTAATCCACGAAATCACTCGAAACCAAAAACACCTCATGAAAAAATCGATCTTCAAATCCCTGGCTACCGCAGCCACTTTACTGGCAGCAACTGCCACCGGTGTCACCCAATCTGTCGAGCTGCTCAACGTCTCGTACGATCCGACGCGCGAATTCTACATCGAGTTCAACAATGCCTTCACGAAGCATTGGAAAGAAAAAACCGGGCAGGATGTTAAAATCAATCAGTCCCACGGCGGATCCAGCAAGCAAGCCCGATCCGTAATCGACGGATTGGAGGCTGATGTCGTCACCTTGGCACTTGCAGCAGACATTGATGCAATTGCAAAACGAGGTTTGTTGCGAGAAGACTGGCAGGGAAAACTACCTGAAAACAGTGCTCCTTACCAATCCACGCTGGCGTTTTTGGTTCGCAAGGGAAATCCCAAGGGAATCAAAAACTGGGATGATCTCATCAAACCGGGTGTCGAAGTAATCACTCCCAA
>JBDNGG010000025.1:0-10028 GCA_041689405.1 Terrimicrobiaceae bacterium
GTGCTGGCGACGGATGCGATTGGCTTTTCAATCGCGTGAGAGATAGGTATCTCATTTAGACGTATGCAATCCTCTTCCAGCCACCCCCCGGACGACGTGCCCGAAGAGACGCTTGGCGATCTGCCTGAGGAATCGCACGAAGACGTGCCGATGAGCCAACCGGATCCTGCGGTGGAGGCAGAAGAGGCCGCATTGGAAGTGCTGCCAGGAGAAGAATCAGGAACGGACCCGCAGGAGCGTGCCACGCTGGAATCCGCTCTAAAGCGGTGGGGTATGCCAGACCTCGCTCCGGCAGTGATGGCTGGAAAACAAGTGCCTCAGGCTCAGCCACCGGGGCTCGGACCGAAGCCGGTGCCGGACCATCTCGCAAGCGTGAACCGCTGGCTAGGTCTGCTCGGCCCGGCGGCACTGCTCGTTTTCGCGTTTTTTTACTATCAGCAATATTACATCAGCGGCCTTAACCTCAGCGGGGAGGGAGGCACAAATGCGGTGATTGCGATGCGATTGATTGAGGGGCAGCGGCCCATCGCGGATACCTTCCTCGGATACAATGTGATGTGGTTTTATCCGCTGGTCTGGCTCTTTCAGATTGTTGGGCCGGATTTTAACGCAATGCGGATTTTCTTTTATTCGCTGAGTGCGATCACCGCGGTGGTGGCATTCGCGACGGTGCGTCGAGTGACTGGCCAAGCGTGGTTGGCATTGGGGTGCGGGGTGTTGGCGACCCTGCTGCCGGGAATGTTGTTTCGAAATTACCTGCCGCTGATGCCGGCCCTCAACGTGTTCGTTTTGTTGAGTGCTTTCGTATTCGAAGCGGCGACTCCCGGGCGGCGGTTTTTGTGGTATGTGGCTGCGGGGCTGACGCTGGGCTGGACCTTACTCACCCGGATCGATGTGGGTTTATTCTTCGCTCCGATTTATGTGGGTGCGATATTGTTGTGGCCGCTGGCAGTAAGGGGCAGGTTCTGGTCCCGCATCCCGGAGGCGGTGGCGGGATTCTTGACAGTGGTAGTCGTCGCGGGACTGCTGCACGTGCCATTCCTGCTGGATGCCCGAACTCGCGGATTTGAAGAGAATTTTGTCGGTCAATACCGGGGGATTTGGGGATTGATTCAATACGAGGCGAAGCGGCAAATTTTCGATAAAGTAATTCCGTCGACCTCGGAGCAGCGCGGCTCCGACGTAGAAGGTGCCACCTTATTTCATGTGAGTGATGTGGGCATAGGGGCTGGTTCTTTGGCAAACGAGTCCGATAGCTCGGATGATGGGAGCGAGGGCGGCGGCACACGACCACGGCCGCCGCTAGAAGCTTTGACCGGTGACGCGTCACTTAATGAGAAGTCTTTTGTGTTCGCGATTTATTTGCCGGTGGTAATTTCGGGAGTGATCTTGGCCGTGAGTTCGATCGGGTTGTTTGTGGGAATTTTCTGGGCTAGGGAGGATTTAAAGCGCGATGCGTTAGCGGCGGGAGTGATGATCGGTGGGGCGTTGACGTTGTTTCCGCAGTATTTTTTCTTCCGGCCGGATACCCCCCATTTGGCAGAATTTCGGATTCCATTTCTCGTGGCGATGGCGTGTGCGTGCTTCCTTGCGGTGAAATGGATGTGGCCACGCTCGCTATTGCTGAAGCTTGGCGTGATTGTTTTTATCCTGGCCTGCGTCGCGTGGGAGGTGGCATTTTTTAGTTTCGCCTACTACAAAGATTCGTCGGGATCGGTACGGGCGCGCCATAACCGGACGGCGGAATTTGTGGCAGAAAACGGGGTGCGTGCGCTTATTAATACGAGGGATGTGGACTGGATGAACGGGCTGCGCGATGCCGTGTTACAACATTCGGATTCGAGCGATTGGGTGGTCACCTATCCTTACTCGCCGACAATCAACTTCATGACGAATCGGCGTTCGTATCTATATAATCTGTATGTGGACAACGTGACGGCACCGCAGAATTTTAGCGAAACCGCACTGAAGAATATCCGGGAATTTCGACCGGCGGTAGTGGTCGTCGATGACCGGCCAATCAATAACACGGAGATCTCCCGTTTTTCCCGGTGGGCAGCTCCGACAATGAACTTCTTAAAAGAAGAATATGTGCAGATAGGGCAATTTCATTCGATATCGGTATTCGCCCGCACGGATAAGGTATCGAAGAATGTGACGTCTCCGGAAGTACCAGAATGATAAAACGATTTGTGTATCTAATACTCCTTCTTTCTTGTGCTCTGATGGGGGCGCGCGCGGCGGACGTGGCTGCGCCCCCGCCCCCGCTCCAGGTCGGGGTATACGAAGAACCGCCGTATGTGGTTCGGGATGAGTCAGGGTCATGGGATGGGCTTGCTGTGGGCCTGTGGCGAATGATCGCAGCGCGGGAGAATCTCGATTATGCGCTGATCCCCGTGGATCAGGATGCGGCGATGCAGGAGTTGGAGCAGGGTCGCATTGATATCCTGCTTGGCGAAATGAGCATGACTGCGGAACGTGAACGGCAGATCGATTTTTCCCACGCATTTCTTGCGGAACCGCTGGCGGTGGCGATGGAAAGTGGACGGTTGTTTCCCCACTGGGCGGAGTTTCTCCAGTCGCTGCCGAGCCATGGCGTGTATACGGTAATTCTTATCGGCGCTGCGGGCATGGTGGTGTTCGCGATTCTCTTCTGGATTGCAGAACGGCGGTTGACTAATTCACATTTTGGTGGCAGCCCGTTCCAGGCCATTGGCTCCGCACTGTGGTTCTCGGCGGTAACGATGACAACGGTGGGCTATGGCGATAAAACGCCGCTTACGCCACTGGGACGATTTTTGGCATTTGTCTGGATGTTTGCCGGAATCCTGATGGTTGGTGGCTTCACCGCTACGGTTGCCTCGACGGTGTCGGCAGCCCGGTTGGCGACGGCAGTTTATGGAGTTACGGATATTGCGCGATTTCAGAACGGAGTTTTGGATGGATCGGCTGCGAGCATCCAGTTACGCAACGCGGGGATCGTCGCCGAGCGTTTTGATCACGTGAGTGACGCGCTCGCCGCCGTGGAATCCGGCAAGGTCCATACGCTCGTCGCGGACTTTGTTACCATTCGATACGAATTGAATCAACCGCGCTGGAGCAAGCTGCGGGCGGCCGTCCTGCATGACACTTCGTCGCGCATGGCGATCCCTGTGCGCACCGGGTTGCCGGAGTTGGAAGCAATCAATGTAGGACTTTTGGATTCGCTTGAAGATCCGGCATGGCAGGGTGTGCTGCGGCGGTGGACCGGCCCACCCCTGCCTTTGGGAATGTAGGCCCTCAGTCGCGGGAAGTCTTCGCTGCCCGTGCCAAGATCTGGGCGTATGCTACGGATGTCTCCATGATATCGTAGGAAAGCGCTTTCTCCGATGATGCTGTTCGCATGCGGTGCAGTGTCTCGGGGTGGGTGAGTAGTTGCTGCAAACCTTTTGTAAATGCCAATGGCGTGAGTTCCAGTGTGAGCCCATTAATGGAATCTTCGACCACATCCAACATACCTGGGATTTTTCCACATACGATGGCAAGCCCATGGTTGAGCGCCTCCACGGCAGCGACGGGCATGCCCTCGCTAAGGGACGGCATTAGGAGGATGTCTGCATGGCTCATGTGGGCGTGCACCGCTGCGCTGTCCAGCCAGCCGCGCAGGGTCACGCGATCGACAAGCCCCGCATCCTCGATAGCCGCCTCCACGGCTGTCCGGAGCGGGCCGTCACCGATGATGTCGCAATGCCACGCGGTGCCCTTCAATGCTGCAAGCGCATGAATAGCGAGCAGGGGATTCTTTTGCAGACTTAATCTTCCGACCA
This sequence comes from Terrimicrobiaceae bacterium, assembly GCA_041689405.1. GTDB lineage: Bacteria > Verrucomicrobiota > Verrucomicrobiia > Chthoniobacterales > JAATET01 > JBDNGG01. The sequence goes on from JBDNGG010000025.1 coordinate 3,807, forward strand.
TGACGATGCGTGCCGGATCGTGGCGGGTGATAGTTGGCCTCGAATCAAGAGGAATGCCATTTGGAATGATAACGGGACTGCGCTGATAAGCATCCTGTGCAAGACGCGCGACGAATCCACTCACTGCGGTGACTGCGGAAGCCCGCGCCCATATCGGGCGGGTAAAGGGAGCGACGATTTTGAAAAGCTTATCGGTTTGCTCCGGAACACCGCCAGGAACGTCGCCGAGGTGCGCTGTAAGGACGTAGGGAATGCCGGTGAGCACGGACACAAGCCACGCCAGCGCACCCGTCGGAACGGCAAAGTGAGCGTGAATGACATTTGGTTTCCAGCGTCGGATGTGGGTGAGCGTCGGGATGATGCTGCATGCGAGATAGGCTGCCATCTCCGGCACTGAGCACGTGTCTTCGCGCTGGCGGAAGGCGGGATTGCGATGAACTTCGACGCCGTTAATTGTCGATTCGCGAGGCAGGTGCTTCATTCCTGTGGTCTGCACGTGGACGGAGTGTCCGGTTTTAGCCAGGGCTTCGCAGATCCCTGCACACGCTCGACCACCGCCGCCGCCGATTGGCGGGTATTCGTAGTTGAGGCAGAGGATTCGAAGAGGAGACATGCTCGTTGACTCAGGATGAGATAGCATGGTTTTTGCACCAAGTCTCGCGGACCAATTGGCACCAGAGGAAAAGTCGATCATCGACTTTTCCAGCTTGATGCGCGACGACACGATTCCTCACGAACGGGTCCAAGGATGTTGGCGCGAGTCGTCCAGTGCGCAACCATGAACCGACCGGGGTGCCGAATCCCTTCTTTTTCCGGTGAACGATATCGGCGGGAAGGAGGCGCAAGGCAGCTTGTTTGAGCAGGTATTTCGTAGTGCCGTTCCGAAGTTTCCATTGCGCCGGCAGGCGACGGGCAAAGTTCGCAACCTCGATATCAAGGAAGGGTGCGCGGGCTTCGAGAGAGTTCATCATCGTGGCGCGATCCACTTTTGCAAGGATGCCATCCTGCAAGTAAAACCGGGTGAAAAATTCCAGCGTGCGATCCACGGTATTAGTTTGGGCGCAGGCGTCCCACGCCGAGATCGCTTCGCTGTAAACGTCCTCGGGTGAGCACGGGCTTCGCAGAAATTCGGCGATTTCGTGTGGTTCGAGTGCTCCAATCCATGCTGGATTCCATTGGCTGGCCGGATAGCTCAATCCGCGCAAGGTGCGTTTGATTTTAAAATCCAGGCTGATGTTTTTATGGGAAACCGGGAGGTGTGTGGCAAGGAGGCGGATCGCGGCGTGGACCGGCCGCGGGACCATTTGCGAGTAGAGCTCTGCTTTTTTCAACGCAAGAAAGGGATCGTATCCCGCGAAGAGCTCGTCTCCCCCATCGCCGCCCAAGGCAACCGTGACGAGTTGGCGGGTGAAGCGCGCAAGTAACCACGTGGGCAGCAGGGAAGCGTCGCCCTGCGGTTCATCCAGATTTTCAAGGATGCCGGGCAGGAGCTCTATCGCTTTGTTGAGGTCGAGAACATCGGTGTGGTGATCGGTGCCAAGCAGCGCCGCGACCCGGTTGGCGTGTGGAAGTTCGTCGAAGGATGCATCCGTGAAGCCGATGCTGAACGTCTTCAATTGCCCGCTGCCGATGTGCTTTGTAGCGAGTGCCGCGATGAGCGAGGAGTCAACACCTCCACTCAAAAAAACACCCAGCGGAACGTCGGACATCAACCGACGTTTTACCGCGCCATCGAGCAGCTCCAACAACTCATCAACCAAGGATTCCTCGCCCACCGCGGGATCAATCGGGTCGATTTCGTAGTGCCAATACCGGGTCACAGTCACCCGGTCGTCGTTGAGGTCGAATCGCAGATTGTGTCCCGCAGGCAGTTTGGACACATGCTCCAGGATCGTCAGTGGCGCGGGAATGAATGCGTATGCGTAATACTTCTGCAGCGCGCGAGCGGCGGAGGATCGCGGGCAGTCGGGGTGCTCCATCAACGCGGTCAGTTCGGACGCGAATGCAAATGTGCCGCTCCGCTGGAACCAGTAGAGAGGTTTTTCCCCGAATCGATCCCGACTCATGAAGATGCATCGCTGCGTCCGGTCGTAAATCGCAAAGGCCCACATCCCATTGAGACGCGATACGAAATCCTCACCCCAGATTTTCCATGCATGGAGGAGCACTTCGGTGTCGGAGTGGTCGGTCTGGAAGATGCACCCAGCAGCCTTCAATTCGTCGCGCAGGAGCCCATGATTGTAAATCTCGCCATTAAAAATCACTCCGACGCTGCCGTCGGCAGTCCACATGGGCTGAGCGCCACCTTCGAGATCCACAATGGCAAGTCTCCGATGCCCGAGGTACACCCCCGCTGCGGCGTCGATGTAATGTCCATCGGCATCCGGGCCCCGATGCGCGATGCGATGAGTCATTGCCTGAAGCCACGCGAGTTCTCCGCGTCCGACGAACCCAGCGATCCCGCACATCAGCTCGGACGCTCGGGAAGCTCGATGTTTCGGCCTTCACGCACGAGGTAAGTACGTTTTCCCTGCGATTCGTAAAACGTGCGCGTGATCATTTCTGCAAGCAGGCCCATCAAGACGCAGAGCACACCCGTCATGAACGTAAAGATCGTCATTAACGGCAGCGGCGTGGTTGTGAACTGCTTGTCCCAGCCGAAGTACAGCACTGCAGCCCACAGGCCAAATAGGATCGACGCGACTAACATGAGAAACCCACAGAGCCCAAAGACATACATCGGCTTCTGTGCGTGGCGGTCCAGGAATTTTACCACCATGAGGTCGAGTACGACCTTGAGGACGCGCTCCATGCCGTATTTGGATTTCCCCGTCCGGCGCTTGAAATGATTGACGACCTGCTCGGTGATGCGTGCGCCATGCCAGCTCGTATAGATCGGCAAAAACCGGTGCATCTCGCCGTAGAGCCGGACACCATCGATCACGTCGCGCCGATAGGCTTTTAGCGAGCATCCGAAATCATGGAGTCGCACACCGGATACGAAAGAAATGAGCTGGTTCGCCAAGATGCTCGGTAGATTGCGCCGGATGGCATTATCCTGCCGATCGCGCCGCCATCCGCTCACGACATCAAATCCCTCGTTGAGGCGCGCCACCATCTTGGGAATATCCTCAGGGTCGTTCTGATGGTCGCCATCCATGGGAATAATGATATCGCCACTGGCAAAATCGAAACCTGCCATCATGGCGGCCGTCTGTCCGTAATTTCGGCGAAAGTGCAGCACCTTGACCTCTGGTGTTTGCGCAGCGAGGTCATTCAGCGTTTGTTCAGATCCATCCGTGCTTCCATCGTTGATAAATACGATCTCCCACGGCACAGCCATCCTTCGCAAAACGGACACGGTGGAGTCACAGAGCGGCCCGACGGCCTCGCGCTCGTTGTAAACTGGAATGATAACGGACAACATGCTGCCAGAGGAACTATCCAAGTATTCCCACGGAAACAACCCTTTCGTTTACCCACCCACGGGAATGCACTTAGACACGGGCAGGGAGGCCACTCAAAAAAGTTTTTAAAATTGGACTTGTCAACTTTCGCGAGTGCGTTAGGAATTCCCGCCTGACGCATTCTCCCCGATTGGCGCCGGATTGTCGTTTTCGGGCTTCATTGCCTGATCGCCTTCCGTCATCGCCAGGCGGGTGGTGCGTGTAACTGACACAATTTCCTGATGATATTCGAAACCATTTTCGCCGCCGCCATTCCTCTCAATGCTCAGTCATTCTGGGCCGAGATGAACCGGGTTTCGTTTCTCGAATGGTTCACGAACTCGATTTTCCTCTCCGGGGTGGTAACCTTGACTGTGGTAATGCTTGCCCGCCGTGCAACGCGAAATGTTGAGTTGGTTCCGAATGGGCCGCAAAATTTATTTGAGGCGGTGGTGGGCGCTCTTTACGACACGTTCGAGGGCATCGTCGGCCACCACATGATCGCCAAGGTCTTCCCGCTTTTGGCGTCATTGTTTATTTTCATCCTGATCTCGAACTGGTTTGCATTGATCCCAGGCGTGGGCTCGATCGGATGGGGCGAAAAGACCGGCGTGCTTACATTATCCCAAGTGCAGGTGCCGCTGCTCCGTCCTGGCACAGCAGATCTGAATCTCACTCTCGCATTGGCGGCGGTATTCATGATCATGTGGTTCTACTGGACCATTCAGGAATTGGGCGTGGGCGGTTTCATCAAGCACACGTTCGGAGTCAAAGGCGGAGTCAAGGGCCTGATGCTGATTCCCCTCGGGTTTATCTTTGCTTTCGTCGGAATCATCGAGATCGTCTCGATGGCGTTTCGTCCAGTTTCGCTTTCATTGCGCTTGTTTGGAAACGTCTTTGCAGGCGAAAATCTTCTGGGGACGATGATCACCCTGGGCAAGACGATGGGCCTGCCGGATATTGTTGCGTATCTTTCCAGTATTGTCATACCAATTCCATTTTACTTCCTTGAAATCCTGATTGGGTTGCTTCAGGCGATGGTATTCACTCTGCTCTGCGCGGTATATATACAACTTTCCACCACGCACGACGACGGCGCACACTAAACAATAATTTCTTACTTTCACCATCGGGACCGTGGCTAAGACTGCGGGCGGTGGAGAAAACAAACACCATAAACAACACGTATTAACATGATTCCTGAAATCTTCGCAGCAGCAGTCGCCGGAGGCGGCATCTCCGGAAGCTTCACCCTCGCCATCGCAGGTGCAGGTGCAGCTATTGGCATTGGAATGATCGGCGCAAAAGCCGTCGAAGCCGTCGGCCGTAACCCCGGATCGTTCGGTAACGTTCTGACACTCGCCATCATCGGCATGGCGTTGGCGGAAGCTATCGCCATTTACGCACTCGTCGTTGCATTCGCTCAAGGACGATAAATCGTAGAAACTATAGGATCGCCGCCCGGAGTTCGTCTCCGGGCGGTGGATTCTCTCTCACCACCGGATCCGCTTAAGCGCAAATTATGGACGCAATCACTCAGATTTTCACGACCTTCGGCGTCACATGGCCAAAGTTCATCGCTCAGGTCGTCCTGTTCCTTATTGTCTACGGGATCCTGAGCAAATTTGCCTTTGGACCGATCATTAAGATGCTCGAGGAGCGCCGCCGACGGATCGAAGAAGGCCAGGTCAACGCTGAAAAGATCAAGCAGCAACTCGCCGAAGCGGAAATTCGCTACCAGGAAGTGCTCCACAAAGCCAACGTAGAGGCTCAGGCGATCATCAATGAAGCCCGCGCAAGTGGTGAAGCCCTCACGCAACGCCAGACTCAAGAAGCAATCCGCTCTGCGGAGGCTATATTGATAAAAGCGCGCACCGAGATCGAGCAAGAGCAGAAGAAGATGGTTGCAGATGTGAAAAAACACATGATCCATCTGGTCGCTGACACGACGGCTAAGGTGACCGGCAAGGTCCTCACCGACGCGGATCAAAAACGTCTCAACGAAGAAACCGCTAGCCAGTTGGCATAATTTTCCAAGGTCTGGACTTGCGCCAGACATAAACTTCCGGTCTAGAACCAAAACCCATGAAAATCAGCAAAGAGGCCCGACGTCTGGCGCGACAAATGTTTCGCGCAAGCCTGACGAATGGGCGCCTGGACCGCACCAGTGTTACCAAAGCCACGGACATGGTCATCGCTGGTAAGCCGCGCCACTACCTGCAGGCGCTCAAGGAATTTGCCCGCCTCATTCGGTTGGAGTCAGCCAGACGCCATGCCATCGTCCAGAGTGCCGCGGCACTCGATGCCGGCGAAGCAGAGACTATAGCCGCCCGCGTGCACACCAATTTCGGCAGCGATATCACCACCGAATTTCAAGTCAACCCGGCACTGCTTGGTGGCCTGCGCGTGCAGGTCGGCAGCGACGTCTGGGACGGCTCTGTCCGCAACCGCCTCGACCTCATCACTCAGCAACTTTAACGATCACGTATCCCGTCCACATGAGCACCATCCTCGAAGAACTCGAACAAAAAATCCAAGGCATCGAAAGCTCCGCAACCACCAAATCCAATGTCGGCTATGTCCGTGAGATTGGTGATGGAGTTGCCCGCATTGAAGGCCTCAGTGCAGCAATGCTAAATGAGATGCTGGAATTTCCCGCCGGGATCACAGGTATCGCGCTGAACTTGGAGGAGACCGAAGTCGGCGCCATCCTTTTCGGCGATTATACCAAGATTCGCGAAGGCGATGAAGTTCGTACGACCGGCCGATTGCTCCA
>JBDNGG010000026.1:0-7411 GCA_041689405.1 Terrimicrobiaceae bacterium
AGAGAAACTTGGGAATAGTGAATTTTGCATCGAACGTCTGCGCCACACGGTAAGCTCTATCTGAACCAAACCAGTGTGTTCCGCAAAATAATCAAAGAAGTTGTGTAGAAAGCTCAGGGTTGGCACCACCGGCTAATTTCCGCAAGCCCTCCGGGCTGAAGGAGTCGCAACCCCACTGGAAATAGCGAAGAGCCGACACGCAAGAGGATCTCTTCCGTCCATTTTTCACTCAGGACAAGGCCCATGAGACCGGGCTCGGGCTCACTACCGTAGATCAAGTTCTCAAAGTGCCCGGCACGAAGGCCAAAGCGTAAAGCCAGCCTGGCCACACCACGTTTTCCTTCCGCTTGCTACGCATCGAATGAGATGCCTGGCTGAAGGGGGGAGGCCGTAGCCGCGATTTTTTCAGCCTTTTTCGCTCTATTCAAACCCTGCCTGCATTATTTGTTTGAAAGAAAATTGCCGTGAGCCGGGAATCCGATGATCATGATCGTGGTTGTGTCGTAACGTCGGTTGGCTGAGGAGTGGGGGCCGCGCTCAATTCAGTTTTGGGCTGCTCGAGTTTTTGCTGAATAAACTCGATAACCTGCGGCCAAGACTCTTTGCAGGCGCGGGTGTGGTTGGCGTCCTTCAGCACGAAATGGCGGATGTCCGGGTGGCCGACTAGTTTCATCATCGAAACGAAGTATAAGTTTTCTTCAGCACGCATGAGCACGTCGGTTGACCAATCGCCTGTGGTGCAAAGGATCGGCGGGGCGTCTTTGCGGATGTGATGGAGCGGCGCAAACTCATCAATAGTCGGACGGAACTGGTTGGGCTCAATGCCCTGCTCTTTACGAATCGTCTGGTGGGTGATCATTTGTCCTGAAACAGAAATCAAACCGGCAATTTCATTGGCATCAATGCCGTGTTTGGCAAGGTAGGATTTGTCCAGAGTGATCATGGCTCCGAGGTAGGCACCTGCGGAAATGCCAAGAACAAACACCTTAGATCGATCTCCGCCAAGAGCGGTGACGTGCTCAAACGTCCAAGCAACTGCTGCCGCCGCATCCTCTATGTAGGCGGGATGTTTGACGACGGGGCTGAACCGGTAGTTCGCAGCCACGACCGCCCACCCCTTGTCCATAAGTTCCTTGGGAATGGATTTATTGCCGCCAGCAAGTCCTCCCCCGTGGAAATACACGATCGTTGGAAAGTTTTTCGCATTTGTGGGGCGATAGAAATCGAGCACGCACCGCTCTGCGCCGGGTGTTCCGGCCAGCTCGGGTGCGTAGTTAATATCGCGTTCGAGAGTATAATCCGGGCCGATATCCTCAGTCGCTGCGGGCAGAAAGCTCATCATGGATAAAAGAACGGTGAGCGTTATCGTTTGGGAAGTAAGGTGTCGAGGGCTGAAGCGCGGAAAATGTGACATAGTTTAGAGAAGTTAATAAAATTGGAAGAGGCGGCCAAGCGGACTCTTGGAGTCCCAAATTTCGAGATGCCGGCAGAGGCACTCAAACATCATGCGATGACCGTAAGTGTTCGGGTGGATCGTGTCGCTTTGGGAGAAGAGTGTAGCACGGTCATTGGCCTCCGCCCGCTTGTTCCAGAATTGTTCGTGGTCGATCAACACTGCGCCGTAAGTTTTGGCGAGACGTCGGATGACCGCCGAAAAATGCGGGGCGTTCAGACGTTTTTGGGCCATCGGGCGCATGGATGCGACGTCCACAGGCGGCAGGGTGTGCAGGATCAGGTGTTCTGTTCCCGCCTCCCGCAGACGGTGGAGAAGCTGGCTGTAGGAGGTTTCCCAAGCATCGAGTTCCCCGAGTCCGACATGGGCGGCGTCGTTCATGCCGATACAGATGCTGAAAACATTGGGATGGAATCGGGAGATCAAATGGGCTTCCTGTTGGAGGATTTGCGCGAGTGTCCAGCCCCCGATGGCCGTATTGATCACGGCATCTAAGGGACGCTTCAATTCCGTTCGGATGCGTTCCTCGAAAAGCTGCACATAGTTACGGAACTCAAGAAGATGCACTGATCCCTGCGTGATACTGTCTCCAGCGAAGACCCACGTAATTGGCTCGGGGCGACTTAGGCGTGAGGACAGGGAATGAACGTTTTCCATAGACTTCAAAATTCCAAAGTATTGAGGCGGTAACGCTCCACGGCCTTGTGGTCGAGAGTCACGCCCAAGCCGCTCCCGGAAGGCACAGTGATTGCGCCATTCGCCGGAAGCAGGGCTTCCTCGATGAGGTCGTCCTCACGGAGGAGATGACCAATTGCATCACCGGGTAGTACCGCAGTTCGGGATGCTGCTGAGGTGTGGAGTAAAAATGCGTCGAGGACGCCGAGGTCCAGGCCGCTTCCCTGCCAGTGGAGCAGGCGGTGTCGTGCCGCACTTTCCGCGTCATTAAGAATTTCCCGACACGAAAACGGACTGATGTTGACGGCGTCGCAGGTACCTTCCAGGGCAGCACGAAACGGATCGGCTCGTTGCTGGCTTTTGGTTGCGTGCCAAATCAGCGGACGGCCTGTCAGGCGCCGGAATTCCAGCCATTCCACGGGGTGGTAGTCGAAGGGATCTTCGTAAGAAAGCCCCTCAATTCCCCCCAGCGTTCGATCAATCCTCAACGCCTCCTGGAGGCGGTAAAATTTCCGGTTGGGGTCAATCACGATGGGTAGGGGAAAACCCGCAGCAGAGTGGATGGCCTTGACGATCTCGGCGATATTGTCTTGCGGAAACGCCTTCATCTTGAGGCTGCGAAATCCCATCGCCAGGCCGATCTCCGTCTGCCGGGCGGCGTCCGCGGGGGTCATCCGTCCGATCCAGAATCCCATGGGAATTTCCCGTCGCCAGGCTCCGCCGAAAAGCAGGAAGAGCGGAAGGTTCGCCCGCTTGCCAAGGAGATCCCACAGCGCGATCTCGAATCCGAAAAATGGAACACGGTCGGCCGTCTGGTATTCCCAATCTCCTCCCCGGTTTTCGCTGTCGGCCGGAGGCAGTGAATACCCCTCTCCGCCGGACGGCAGGCACAGTTGAGCAAAATTGAGATCTTCAATCTCTTTTCCAACGAGTTGACGGCTGATCGTTTCCACTGAGGCCTTTGACACTCCACGCGGGGTTTCACCGACTCCCTTGAGACCACATGAAGTCTCGATCTCCACAATCCATTTACTGAGGCTCTTCCAAGAGCTCGTGCCGAACTCCGGGCTGTCGGTATAGCCCTCGCGGAATGGAACGTGCACTTCCGTTGCCCGGATATGGACAATTTTCACGGAAGCTCCGCCAGCGCGGCCTGCTGAGTCTGGCCTGTTGATGCTAACAAAGCCTCTTTGAGGCCCAATGACGAGAACTGTCCCGCGAACGTTCGCCGGGGTTTTGCCGCCCAAGGATAGCCTTGATCGGAAAACTTCAGCCCTTCGAGCGAGCGAGCGAGCGCCGTCTCCACGTCGGAAATATGGAATAATGTGTTTGGCTCCTCATTCCAGGTGCTGATGTGGGCGGGATCAATCGAGTGGATTCCCCCAGAGGAAATCCACATGCCGGCGACCACATCTAAAAAGGGGACACAATCCTCGAGGGTCGAATAAAAACGGGTGGACCCGCGGATGCCTTCGGCAAAATTCCTGAGATTGGTATCCAGCGCACTGGTTGAATCCCCGACGTCCTCGAAGAGATCGGAGTGCACAGAGCTTCGTCCGATGGAGAGGCTGGCCGTGCGTTCTGCGCCCACGAAGCGGACTTCCACATCCGTCCGATTACGGCAGGCATGGGTGAGCGCGATGGTGAATTCCGTGCCATTTGCGAACTCTCCCTGCAGCGAGCACGTGTCGTAGGCCTCAATCGGCCTGGCACGGTAAAGTTCGGCCTCCAACCAGCTAAGGCTTTCATGTCCGTCGACATCTCCGCAGGCGAGGTAACTGGCGAGGTGGACATAATGGCTGAGCGCGTTCGTGGCAGGGCCGTCAAAAACCGGTTCCGATCCGATGACCAGCTTCCCCGCCCAGTTGCTGCGGTTGTAATACCAAGAAGGGCGCGGCCAGCTGGCTGCAATCCGGATACTTCGCAGCTCGCCGATATCTCCGCGAGCGATCAGGGAATGGGCCTTCCGGATCGACGGATTTGAAACGCCTATGAACCCCACTGCGGTACGCCTTTGCGTGTCGAGCTGGATCAGTTCTTGCAGATCCGAGGAGAGGATCACTGGCGGTTTCTCGAGATAGACGTGAAGGCCCTGGCGCAGGGCGGCCGTCGCCATCTCTTTGTGCAGCGGGATGGGAGTGCATAGGATGACGGCCTCCAAATCGGGACCGATGGAGAGCATGTTCTGGTAGTCGGAAAAGCAGGCGATTCCCTGCTCGCGGAGAGCGGCAGCGGTCTCTGCATGGCTGTGCAACGCGGCATCGGCGACTGCAACCAGCTCAAACAAACGGTCCGGCTTAAGCCGTTGCAAACAGCGGATGTGACTGGCACCGAAGCCACCTATTCCGACCAGACCTACTCTCACAGGTATCATTGGTTCATCTTCTGGTCTGACGGCTTAATCTGAAGTGCCGATCTCCTGTCACTTTACCAAACTTGTCACTCGACATGGCGGAGAGGCTGGGGTTCATATTGTATCTACCTATGGATCAGGTTCCCCGTCGTTACTCTTTGGTTGCACAGGTCGGTGACATTCTGCAATCGGAGATCATGAGCGGTGCCTTGAGGGATGAGCTGCCTTCAGAACTGGAGCTGGCAAAGCACTTTCAGGTCAGCCGCCCGACAATCCGTGATTCGCTTCAAATTCTCAGGAAGGCGGGACTGATCAAGTCCACGCGCGGTCAAAACCACCGGATTGTGCCGCAAGAGGAAAGCCCGGGTCACGTCAAGGCCGCGGGCGGGGTGGCTGTTTTGGGGTTTGCCCCGCTGGATGAACTATCGCCGTTTTCCCTCTCCCTCATCAGCCAGGTTCAACAGGCGGTCGGCTCGAAATTTGACGTAAAGATTATCGCGAGTGCGCACCTCAACACCCCATCCGCGCTTCGGGAACTGACGGGCAAGCAGGTGCACCGGTGCTGGGTGTTGATCGGTCCGCCGCAAGAGGTTTTGCGATGGTTCGAGTCGAGTCGTTTGCCATGCCTGGCACTTGCGCCCAGCGTTGCCTCGACGGAGATTCCAAGCCTCGCCATGGATATCAATTCGGTGATCTTGCACGCCTTTTCCCTTGCTGGGCAGCGGGGGTATAGCGGGCCGCTGCTCCTGCTGCCATCGGTCAGCCAAGCCTCTGAAATCATGCGCAAGTTCGTGGCCGTGCAGGCAAAGTACCCGCATGCCGAGGCCGCCTCTTTTTCACATGATGCCACCATAGGCGGCGTGCGCCGAACGATTGATAAGATCGCCCGGGTGCGGTTCGGCAAGGGCTCTCCCCCGTTAATTCTGGCCCTTCGTCCAAAGCATGCGCTCATGGTGCTCTCGGCGCTGACTGCGCGGAATTTTAAGCTGGGTACCGACTTCGGATTGATCTCAATCGGCCGGGAAACGTACTTCGACTACCTGATTCCCACGATGGCGTGTTACACCATCAACCGCCAAAAGATGTTTAAGAAGTTTCTCCGCATGTTGACCGAGTTGCTGGATTCCGGCTACACGCGACCGGGGCTTATCCAAATCATCGCCGATTTCTACGACGGGGAAACACTCCCCCGGATCTCTGAAAAATAGAGGTCTGGGAATCAGTTCGGAGGTTGCCAGCCTTTCAGTCGCAGCCAGCTTTCAAACGTGAAGCTGGGTTCCCAATCAAGGAGCTGCTTGGCGCGGCGGATCGAGCAGACGGAATAGTAGTGCGAGGGCGCGATTGTGAGCCCCTCTTGCTGGAGCGTGGCGCACGAGCCTGGGTAATATTTTTCGAGGATTCCCCCGGGGTCTTGTATCCCCTCAATGATATCGGCCTGGGTAAATGGTGAGGCAGGCGCGATAAGAATCGGCTCACCCTCAAACCCGGTTTTTTCCACTGCCAGGTAGGTGGCTCTGGCTGCGTCGGTCGAGGAGATCGCAAGATTCAAAAGTTTGGGGCCGAGCGCAGCATCCTCCTGGTAGCCGAAGGCCCCCAGTCTCAGCGAAACGATGGACATGTCGAATGCGCGGGCCATTTCCCTGCCAAGGACCTCCATGGCGCATTTGCTAATGCTGTAGGAGGTGTCGGCACGTGAAGGCATGGACTCCTCGATAATCATCGAGCCCGAAGCGCGAGCGGTATAGCCGCACTGAACCTGAAGTGTGGAGGAAAGGCAGATGCGCGTCATACCGACCGAACGGGCCGCAGACACAAGCCTGCCGACCTGCGTCACATTGATGTCCAGGAAGTCACCGAGCGAATGTGTTTTGAGGTGGGAACTATGGAGGCCGGAGGTGTGGATAAATGCTTGGCATCCGTCCATAACGGATTTCATGCCTTCCAGATCTGCCGTGTCCAACTGTTGGGTGCTCACGCCCGGCGGAAGCGCTTGATCCGGTGGCCAGCCGCTACGACTGATCCCGATAACTTCGTGGCCGCGCTCCGCCGCGAGGCGGGCAATCGCCGTTCCCAAGCGTCCATTTATTCCGGTGACCAGAATTTTCATCAGGCCCCGAAAGTAGCGCGGATCGCAAAATATGCAGTAGGAGAATCGGGATGTCAGAACTTCTGACAACGAGGATTGGTTCGCCATGGGGGATGTGATCGGGCATTCAAGAGGAATGATTCGAATTGCCCTGTTTCTGGGGGGCTGTCTCCTACTCGGAGCGGCACCTGCAAGAGCCACGTTTTTGGAGCAGGCCCGGGAAGTGCCGCTGACCGCTGTCGAGGCCGCTTCTCTAAACGACCGGAGCGGGAAACTGACCCGACTCCCGCTTAAGTTTACGCCTTTTAATTTGCAGCGGGCTCAGATCCCTTTCCGCCGGGAGTTGCTGGCGGATCGCCGGACATACCTTGCGGACGATCCCGTTGGTCAGGTGCTTGGATATTGTCTGACTCCGCTGATCGGGAGCCAAGAGGCCCTCGACGTAAAAGTGGAGCTCAAGCAGGGTGGAAAGGTCATTGCTACGCAACAGATTGAGGTCACGCACAAGTTCTCCGCCTTGCTGCCCCTGAAAAATCTTCCCCCTGGGGACTATGAAATTTGCGGAAGTTTTCAGGCAGGAGGACGCACATGGGATTTGCGTGCGGCCCCGTTTACAATTTCCCCCGAGCGCCGGAGGGCACAGCCTCTTCCGACGGACGGCATCCCGTTGGTTCTGGAGTCTTCCCCGGTCGGAGGCAAGCAAGTCAGTCCGATCATCACTGGCATTCCCATTTCCCGCCATCAGGCGGAGAACGTCGGGGAGTTCACCTTGTTGGAAAATGGCAAGCCGGTCCCGGCGCAGTTCACCGAGCGGGCGACCTGGTATCCCGGCCAGGGGCTCAAG
>JBDNGG010000027.1:0-50760 GCA_041689405.1 Terrimicrobiaceae bacterium
CGCAAAACGACTGAAGCCCTGGGGTCTCATGGACCCATCGTGAGGAGACGGACTTCAATTCGCGCATCCCGTCGGAGAGGCAATGCGTGGCTCGTAGTCCCCACCATCAAATGAACATGGTCGGAAACACCACCCACGGCCTCCGGCACGCCACCAAGGGTGCGCACAAGACCGCCCATGAAAGCATGCAAGTCACCACGCCACGCAGATGCAATGACCGGTGCATGATCCTTGGTTCCAAAAACCAGATGGTCATGCAGGCAGAGATCGGTCGATGGCAGAGTTGGGATTTTCCTCCGCCCCTGCCGGGGCGAAACGCTTAATGTATCGAATTCCGGTGGGTTGCACCTCCGGCTAATTTCTTGATGGACCCTCCGGGTTTTACCTGAACATGCTCACCCACCGAAACCAGCGAAGAACCTGATTTACCGAATTGCCGCGTGCCTGGTGCGCCACTTAATGGCGCGAATGACCGCGCATTAGTCCTGCTGCCCGTGCGGCACGCGGACGGCATCTTTCCGTCGCTCTATCAGCCCCATGTACGCTCTTGTAACACCATTGGCGAGTTCGCGAATCCGCACAGGTTTTGTAAGCATTTCCGACATCCCTGCTGCCTGACAGGCATCTGGATTTCCATGAACACAAAATCAAAAGACTGCGTTTCGATGGCTTCGACCGCTTCGGCGCCAGTGGAAACCATTGAAGGCAAATGCCCCATCTTATTCAACATCCAGGCCGCCAGCTTTTGATTCACTGCATTGTCTTAGGCCACAAGAATCGAGAGAGGGAATTTCCCAGCTATTTCGCTGAGATCGGCACGTCGGGCACGTCATGAATACCCTATCGCCGCTCGGAAATGAAATTTTCCGGTGATTTTTTTGCGAACATGCGTCATCGTAGTGAAGTCAATGATGCCTTCTCCGAAAATCGACCCAGCACTGCATCAGTCCAAGAAGCCGGACTGGATTAAAGTACGCCTTCCATCCAACCCCGTCTTCTTTTCCACCAAGGGGTTGATCTCCGACTTGAAACTTCACACGGTCTGCGAAAGTGCCCAGTGCCCGAACCGCTGGGAGTGCTGGAGTCAGGGGACCGCGACATTTATGATAGCGGGGGAGCATTGCACGCGGGCATGTGGGTTTTGTGCGGTCTCGACATCCAAGCCGCTGGCACTCGAAGCCGATGAACCTGCACGCGTCGCCGAGGCAATACAACGTCTGAAACTCAAGCACGTGGTGATCACAGCAGTCGCCCGCGATGATCTTGCAGACGGTGGAGCGGATCATTTTGGTCGGACTATCGAGGCGGTGCGTGCCATGGACCCGACAGTAATCATTGAAGTCCTGACGCCGGATTTCAAAGGGAAGGAGGCATCCCTTCAGCGCGTGATCGATGCAAAGCCCCATGTTTTCAACCACAACTTGGAAACTGTGGAGCGTCTCTCACCGGTGGTGCGATCCCGGGCAAAATACCGGCTCTCATTGGATGTCCTGGCGCGAATCAAAAAAATGGCACCCCATATCGTAACCAAAAGTGGATTGATGCTCGGCCTTGGTGAAACCGAGAATGAATTATTCCAATCGATGGACGATTTACGGGAGTCGAACGTCCAGGTGCTGACGCTCGGGCAGTATCTCCGCCCAACGCCACAGCATTTGCCGGTGGTTGAGTATGTCCACCCGGAGGCCTTCGAGCTCTATCGTGAGATTGGTTACAAGAAGGGATTTGAATATGTTGCCAGCGGGCCGCTGGTCCGGAGTTCTTATCACGCGGCAGATTTCAATCCGCTCGACATCCAGGCGAAAAGCTGATCACCCCGCTTGAAGCTGATAGCGGAAGCGCGATCGATCAGGGCTCGCGACGGAAACTGCCTTATCAACCATTGCGGGCGCGCCAGGATTCCACGATCTGGCCGACGGTCTCGTGAAGCGAGACGGTGATATCCCAAGCGGGATATTGCGCCCGCATCTTCGACAAATCCGAGATGTAGCAGACGTGGTCACCGATCCTATTTTCATCGACGTAGGTGGATACCTGCTCGATTCCGGTAAATGATTCCGCGATTTTAAATGCTTCCAAAATCGAGCACGAATTCGCCCTGCCACCGCCGATATTGTAAACCTCGGCGATGCGCGGCGCAGCGATGAATTCCTCAATAAACCGGGCTACATCGTGGGAGTGGATGTTATCGCGGACTTGCTTGCCCTGGTAGCCAAAGATCCGATATTCGCGGCGCTCGAGGTTGCACTTTACAAGATAGGATAAAAATCCATGGAGTTCGACACCCGAGTGGTTGGGACCCGTGAGGCAACCGCCACGCAGGCAACACGTCGGCATCGAAAAATACCGCCCATATTCCTGCACCATCACATCTGCCGCGACTTTCGATGCACCAAACAGGGAGTGCTTGGACTGATCAATGGAGAAATCTTCTGTGATTCCGTCCGCAAATGCCGGGTCCGCATAGTCCCAGCGGGTGTCGAGTTCGATCATCGGGATCGAGTTCGGGCGGTCCCCATAGACTTTATTAGTGGACATATGAACGAAGGGAGACTGGGGACACGCGCGGCGCGCTCCTTCCAGTAGATTCAGCGTGCCGACCGCATTGGTATCGAAGTCATCAAATGGAATGGCGGCGGCCCGATCGTGGCTGGGTTGAGCCGCGGTGTGGACAATGGCATCCGGGCGGATCGTGGCCAGCAGGTCAACGATCCCGTTGCGATCTCGAATGTCAATCTCGTGATGCGCAAAGCCGGGAATTTCTGTTTCAAGCCGATGTTGATTCCATCGCGTGTCTCCTTGCTGGCCGAAAAACACGGCCCGTTGGTTATTATCGACGCCGTGAATTGCCCAGCCAGCCTTGGAAAAATGTTTACAGACTTCGGAGCCGATCAAACCGGATGATCCGGTCACGAGAAGGGTTTTCATTACTGGGAAAATGAGAATTTACGCAGGGTCATTGGCAGAGCGAGATCCACGTCGGGTTGGACTCCGCAAACGTGGCAATCTCGGCAAGGATCTCTTCTACAGAAATCTGCGGTTTCCAGTCCCAAGTTGCAAGCGCCAACCCCGAATCCAAGACCACCCAAGGCAGATCAAATGGCCGTTGCACGGGGTCTGTGCCCACCGGCAGCGGGCCCCAGCGTGCCTCGCACCAGCGGCTCAATTGGCGCAGTGAGCGCGCAGAGTCGCTGCCCCCGGAGACATTGACTATCTGCGGCCGCGACGCGTCCCGCTCCGCATGGAGCTGTTTGACAACCAGCGCTGCGACATCCCGTGGGTGCAAGCAATCGCGAACTTGATGGCCCATCCCATCGAATCCAATGTTTCGCAAATCCCGTCGCTCGCGCCACGAGTGCAACCAAAACGCATAGATCCCCTGGTCAGCTTTACCAAATTGACCAGCGCCCGCTAGCACCCCGCAGCGGTTGATCCAGACGGGGAAATCAAAGCAATGCGAATACTCCAAGGCGAGCTGCTCCGAGGCGAGCTTCGTGGCACCGTAGAGCGACACCGGAGCCTGTGTGGAATACGTCTCTGCGATCCCCGCTGCCGTCACACCGTGCGGCAACTGCCCCGCATCCAACGGAGCAAATGCTTCGCGCTGCACCACCACCGGCAACGCTGCCAGCGGAGGAATGGAATACACCCGGCTGGTGCTCAGGAGAATAAATCCTGCTCCAACACGGCGGCAATATTCCAAAAGATTGATCGTTCCACCCAAATTGTGCTCAACGAGCTGCCTCGAACTCGCCTTGCCATCCACACCGGCAAGCACGCTGGGGTTGGCCGCGCAGTCGATGACCCAATCCACATCCGGCAATCCTTCCAAGTCACTCGAACAGCGCACGTCTCCGTGGATCACGCGGATGCCTCGCTGAGTCAACAGCGCCCGGTTCCGATCAGCTCCAGAGCGGCTTAGATTGTCGATGCCAAGGATCTGCACGCCAGCAATCGCGTCGTGGAGCGAGTTAGTAAGCGAGGAGCCGACAAATCCGCAGATGCCTGTGATAAGAATTTTCATGGGTTCAGAAACGGGATGTCGCCGGTACGGCCCGAGAGTGTGAGTTGACAAATAGCGTCGAAGATCGCGGTGACCGGGACAATGCCAAAAAATTGTTTGTCCTTGAACACGGGGAGATATGCCGCCTCGGACAGGGCGGATTTGGACAGCAAAATCGCCAACGAATCTCCCGCATCAACACGCGGCACACCCGGTCTCACCAATTCAGCAACCGGCGTGGTAAGGCCGCGACGAATCGAGGCGATCTGCGTATCGGAATCCACGCCCGCCATCGCCAACTCGGCACCCAGACGCTCGAGGATATCGCGCGGCTCTACGAGGCCAACAAAGTTACCGTCATTGTCCAGAACGACGATGACAATCTCCCGGAGAGTCGATGCCGCGGGATCAAATGCAATGCCCACGGCCTCGGCGGCGGAGTGCCCGCTTCCGATGCGAACGAATTTGGCTGTCGCAAGATGTTCGGCAGTGGTCATGTCAGCGGAATCGGTGGAGCAGCAGCAGCGGGTGGAGGCGTGGGAGGACTTGAGAGTTTGTTTTGGTCTGCGTGAAGCACCTTTGTCAATCCGCGGAGCATGGCAATCTCATCGAAGGCACCACCCAGCCGCCCGTGCGCATCTGCAACAGGCATTGCCCGAAATCCATTTCGGGCAGCAAGCGCCAGCACCTCCGATAACACGTCATCGTGGTTTACCGTGACATCCGCAGGCCGTGCAATCCTGCGGATATCCTCAAATAACCGGGGCTCGATCAGCGCCGCCAATGCCTCGTCGTCCATTTTCGCGGCGCGGCGGACATCCAAACCGCTTGCGAGGTGACGCAGGATGGATGGGATATCGAGTTCGGAGGTGAGTTTCCCCTCGCGACTCTGGAGGAACACGGACTGCGGGTGTGCGGTGTTCATTCGTTTTTGAAACTGTGACACGAGCCACATTGCCTCACGGACTTGATGCCCTTCACCAAAGCGGAGGCAGCGCTTTTGCATGAGATCCGCCGCAGTGGTATCGACGAGCGTTCTACGGAGCGCATCCTGGGTAGCCACGTCGTTTGTGGAGCGCTGCATCTCGACGATCCCCATCGCACGGGCTAATGCGAGTTCCGTGGATTGAAAAATCCGATTGTCCGCGTAGAAGATATTTTGCTCGCCGATGACCTTTCTCAATCCGGACCCGGTGAGCACGCGGCTCATTTCTTCCTCAATCCCGCAGACCACAAGGTGGATTCCGCGTGCGTGAAGCAACTTGTGAAAGTGCTCCAACATCGCCATGGCACTACTGCCGACAGCCCGCAGCCGCTTCATCCGCAAGACAACCACACGCGTCTCGGGCTTTAACGCCTGTAGTAATTCGTAATCCAAATCCTCCGCCGCGGCGAAATGCAGATCCCCCTCCATATTGATGATCGCGACGGGCTCCGGTGCGGCGCGATTGAATGGAACCTCCTCGAAACCAAACTCCGAGTGCTGAACGAGCTGTGTGAGATCGGGTTTGGCGGTGATGCGCAGAAGGATCACAATGGAAAGAAGCACACCGACAAACACCGCTGTCTCAAGCGGCATGAGCAATGTGGCTGCCAGCGTGCCTCCGACGACGATTTGCGAGTTTCGTCCAGATTTCCAGGTCATCGCGAGACGGTCCTTTTGAATCATGGTTACCGCTGTGACGAAGATCATCCCTGCAAGACATGCGAGAGGAATGTAATTTGCCAAGGGACCAAACGCCACGAGGACCACTGCGGTGTATAATGCAGAATATGCTGCCGCAGCACGGGTCCGGCCTCCGGACTGATAGCACACCGCGCTGCGCGTGAAGGAACCGGAGGAGACGAAACAATGGAAAAACGAACTTATCATCTTTGACACGCCCTGTGCTGCAAATTCGCGGTTAAAGTCGAGGCGCTGGCCTGACGACGATGCGATGGCGCGAGCGATGGCGGTGGATTCAACAAGACCGAGAATCGCCAGCGCCAGCGCACCACCGAGGAGTTCACGGATCAGTTCGAGATTCGGTCGCACGAACATTTGCGGCACGGCGAAGATATCAAATGTGGGAGTGATTTCCTGGATATCGCGCACGATCTCCACATGGGAGTCTCCCCGCCCGGGTTCTGACCAGCCCGCCAGCCATGCCACCAAAGAAAGCAGCACCAATACCAGTAGCGCCCCCGGAACTCTCGGAGCATACTTTCGGAATCCCACCAGCAAAATTACGGTCAGTCCGCCAATCAAAAAAGCATAAGGATTCGCCTGATGAACCCGTGAAAGCGTCGCCCAGATCGTGACTAGAAAATGCCCTCCCTGCGATTCAGGGATAGATACTCCGATCAGGTTTTTGATTTGATTAGCGGCGATAAGAATTCCCGCTCCGGCGGTGAATCCGACGATTACGGAATTCGACACGTATTTGACGATTCCTCCCAAATTCAAAACACCGAACAAAAGCTGAAACAGACCCGTCAGGAAAGTCAGAGCCAGCACGATTTCGATCAAACTCACACCATACCTCTGCGGCATGGCTGCGGTGAGGCTTAGGATAATCATGCACATCGCATTTGTCGGCCCTGTAACCAAATGCCGCGAACTACCAAAAACCGCGGCGATCAATGTCGGGATGATCGACGTATAGAGCCCATAAACCGGCGGCAGTCCGGCGATGAGGGCATATGCCATGCCTTGAGGGACTCCCATCACCGCAATCGTCAGCCCTGCGCTCGCGTCGGCCCGCGCATCGGCTCGAAAATAATTTGTGATCCTGCGTAGCGCCGACGTGGGTATCAACCCGTCCGCATCGCCTGATCCCGTAGTGTCTGTCATCTCCGAAGCCCAACCTAGGTAATATCCCGCTGTTCGGGCAAGCAGGGATTTGTCCATTGCGGCGGATGTGGGTCTGCGTAGAGTAGTCCTATGAGTGAGTTTCCATCTCTGACACCGGAGCAGATCCAGCAACGTCTGAATGAGTTTTTGCGTCAAGGTTTTGCACAGCAACCCAAAGAGTCAGCCACTGCTGCGGCACCGGTTGACCCCGACCCCTCGACCGTCGAGCCAAAAGCGGATGTCCTCGACTTTCAGTTTTCACCAAAGGAAATCAAACGCCATCTGGATCGGTTTGTAATCAAACAGGATGACGCGAAAAAGGTCCTGAGTATCGCGGTGTGCGACCACTACAACCACGCCCGCAGCGCCCGCGCTGCCCTCGAACGGGGTGAAGAGGTGGAATACAGTAAACAAAATGTCATCCTAATCGGCCCGACCGGAGTGGGAAAAACCTATCTCGTGAAACATGTGGCCGAGCTGATCGGGGTTCCCTTTGTCAAAGCGGACGCGACTAAGTTCAGCGAGACAGGATATGTCGGCGGCGACGTCGAAGACCTCGTTCGGGAACTCGTTCACAAGGCGGATGGCGACCTCGATCTCGCGCAACATGGCATCATCTACATCGACGAGATCGACAAAATCGCTTCGACATCATCGGCCGGCGGCAGGGACGTCAGTGGTCGCGGCGTGCAGACGACGCTCCTCAAACTGATGGAGGAAACCGAGGTGGCACTTCGCAATCCGATGGACCTCCAAGGGCAGATCCAAGCTGCATTCGAAACGCAGCGCGGCGGCAAGTCCAAGCGTGAGTCGATCAATACCCGTCATATTTTGTTCATCGTCAGCGGTGCGTTTGACAAATTGCAGGACCAGATCCGTCAGCGGCTGAAACGTTCGACCATGGGATTCGGTGCAGAGGCTGGTGCCTTCGAGGATCAGTCGGATGTGTGGAATGCCCTGCGCACCGATGATCTTGTTTCCTTTGGCATGGAGCCGGAATTTGTTGGCCGCCTCCCCGTGCGGGTGCTTTGCAAAGCACTCGACGCAAACGATCTTTTCGAAATCATGAAACGCTCGGAAGGTAGCATTATTCGCCAATACGAGCGGTCCTTTCAGGCTTATGGAGTCGAGATAGTGTTCGAGGATGGGGCGCTGCGAAAAATTGCTGCGAGCGCGGCCGGGGAAGGCACGGGAGCCCGTGGATTGCTAACCGTGTGCGAAAAGTTATTCCGCGACTTTAAATATGAACTTCCCGACTCTGGCGTCACGTCATTCGCCGTGAGCGATGCGCTGGTGGACGATCCCACGACAGCACTCTCGGGATTACTTAGTCAGGGCCATCTGGAGAAAGAAAAGCTCATGGCCGATACGATCACGCAGTTTGCGACGCGTTTTTCGGAGCAACACGGGCTCACGATTACCTTTGATGGCGATGCCTCCCACGGGCTCGTGCGCCGGGCACTCGACGAAGGAATCGGCGTGAGGGAGCTATGCGAGCGGTTGTTCAAGGATTATCAATTCGGATTGCAGCTCATCCAAAGGAACACCGGCTGCTCCGAATTTGTGATTCCCGAGCGCGCCGTTATCGAACCGGATGCCGTGCTCAGTGACTGGGTTGTTAAATCCTATCGCCATATACGAGCAGATGATGCAAAATCGTCTGCTCGCGAATGAGGTACATCAAAGCAACTCTCGTAATTGGAAGCGCATCGCTGCTTGCAGCTCTGTTGCTGGACGCCACCGGTTGGATCCAGCCGGCGGAGTTTGCAACCGGCAGTTGGTTCGCAAAAATTTCCCCCGGACTGGTCGGAACACCCCCGCTGGTCGCGTATGGTCTGGCTGCAGTGATCGCATATGCCATCGCATGGACGGCCGTCGATATCACGCGCTTCGGCGCAAAGGTCGCCGTAGGAGCAGCCACATGGATGCTCGTGATCACGGGCTCCTGGGTTCTCTCGCTGTATGGAACGTATGTTTCACCGTTCCAAGCTCTCGTTGCGGGCGGATTTGCGCTGGTAATCGGGCTTTTCTACAGCCGCTCCCAAGGCGGCGTGCGCAAGAGCGTCCTGATCCGCTTGATCGGTCAGCGACTTCCAAGCAAACACTTTCACGCATTGGTAGATTCCGATGATCCAGTGACGTTCCCCGGATGCCACCGCGAAGCAACGGTATTGGTTTGCGAAATTGCCAACTACGACGCGCTTTTGAATTCATTGGTCCCCGAGGATGCCGTTGCGATGACCAACCGCTTTCTCCAAACTGCCTCGGATTATCTTGTCGAATGTGGCGGCTATTTGGACCTTTGCGCGGGGGGCACCGTGCGTGTCGTTTATGGGGTTCCCATCGAAAGTGGAAATCACGCCGTCACCGCAGCACAGGCAATGCTCGGGCTCCTAGCCCGGGTTGATGAACTGAACCGCGAATGCGATGCCACTTGGCAGCAACGGATTCAACTCCGCGCGGGGATGGACTCCGGACCTGTCCTTGCAGGTGCTTTTGGCGGCACGCGTCTTGGCGGACTCAGCATCGTTGGACCTGTCGTCGACTTCACCGCACGCCTCTGCGCAGCGTGTGACCAATATGGCTCGCGGATCCTCATTGGTCCCGATACCTATCGTGATGCTCACGATGTGTTCGAATCCCGTCCGATCGAAATGTTATCCAAGCGCGACGGACGCCGCATTGAACTTTACGAAATCCTCGCGCCGAAGGGCGGTCTGACTCCTGAAGGGGTTCGGAGCCGAAAGCATTTTTGGAATGGTGTCATTTTGTTCCGCGAAAACAAGTGGCAGTCAGCTCTGGAGGAATTCTCCCTCGCCCGGATCATCGGGATCCCTGATCCGGCGCTCGATTTTTACGTGCTCCGCAGCGAGCGAGCCCGCCGAGGAGAGGCATCCGTTACCGAACTACCCATGTTTGGCTCCGCCGCATGATTTCGGAACGCCAACCCGTCTAGTTGCTCGTGACAGCAATCGATTACCCCGAGCCATTCCTTGCCCTCGTGCGGGAGTTACGGCGTCTTCCCTCCGTGGGTCCCCGCAGCGCGGAGCGTATCGCGCTCTGGATGTTATCCTCCGCGGATGCAAAACCCGCTGCTTTGGCCGAAGCGTTAACCTCTGCATCCACTGGCGTGCAACGGTGCACGTGCTGCGGATTTTTTGCCACCGAGCCAAAATGCACCGTGTGTGCAGACCCGCAGCGCGCAGGACAAGCCATTTGTGTCGTGGAGACAGCAACAGACATTTTGCCTATTGAGCGCACTGGAATTTTTGCAGGCCGCTATCATGCACTTGGAGGACGCCTCGCCCCGCTTGACAACATAGGCCCCGAGGACCTCCGGATCAGTGCGTTGATCGACAGAGTCCGGACGGAAGCACCCACCGAAGTCATCCTCGCCCTGAGCGCAGATGTTGAAGGAGAAGCTACGGCGAACTACATCGCAGATCTTCTCTCGGATTGCCAGGTCCCTGTGACACGAATCGCACAGGGACTACCCGCTGGTGGCGGACTGGAGCACGCAGATCAATTAACGCTTCAGCGGGCTCTTGCCGGGAGACGGTAAGCCAGCGATCTGAATCACCGGATTTCGCCGCGTGCCCAGTGGGCGGGAACCCAGACCCGTTGACCGCGTGCATCGCGACCCCAGAAACCTTCCACCCAGACATCACCCGCCGTGCGAGGTTGCTCGTGACCGGCGTAATACGCATCCGATTGCGCATACTTAGGGCCGGGGTCCAGCGCATCAAATAACATCCGTCCGAGGGGATCCGGCGGACGAAGCCGCCCTTCGGAGTTCACACATCCGGTAAGGGACATTGCGAGAGTTGCAGCGAGTCCGAGGGCACAGGACGGGAGGTTTTTCATTTGAGGATCGATTACGCAGCAAAGAGTAGGCCACGCGTCCGTCCCACGCAATCACGCATCCACGCGATGCCTATGGCTCTTGTCCATAACGGAGCTCCCCCTCCTCGTAAACCGTGATATTTTCCGACTTAGCGGTGGCCTGTGATCCCGAACCCAAGCCTTGGAAAGATGGGTCGTTGGATGGATTCCACACCGACGCCGGGAATCCTGTGCGCATACTCAAACGGAACAACGATTCCCGACGAAAGCCTGTAGACGAGCCAGGAGCAATACGTGTGCCGCTGAAGTCGATTTCAACATAGTAGATATTGCGAGCAACGTCATGCGGCAGCAGGAGCGAAATTTTGGCTCCCTGGCTGTATGTAAGGCTCGCCTGCACCGCACTGGCGTTAAAGCCAGCGGTGTAAACTTCCGTAAGGTCCACGAAATAACGGAACGCGAGTCCTTCCGACGCCCTTGCAGGATAGGCAGAGCGGTTATTAATGAGGGCCCTGATCTCGGTAAATCCATTCCCTTGCTGGGAAATTGAGGCTTCTACAAAATAATCATCCACGGGATCCACAAAAACAGGGAAGTCTGCCAGCGGTGTGCCGCCATTGTACTGCACCAGTCGGGCAATCGCGCCGGTGAATCCCGCATTGTAATCCAATGCCACCTCATTGGCGACGTAGTCCGTTCGGAGATCGGAATACGCAGAGTCATTTGCCGCCGTGGGACCAGCGACCAGCGCGCCATACAGGACGTTCCGATTCAGCGGCGGATTCGCGATGTTGTTGTTCCACGAACCATGTGCTCCCCGGTGGTGCGGATTGACCGGGGGGTTGTTCCCAAATCCCACCACGTAGCTGCGATTCATAGGGTTTTCACCTAGGGCGTAGTGGATCTGCCGTTTTGCGAAGTCGCGATATCGGGTGCCCACGTCGCCCACCTTGTCGGCATAGATGAAGGCCAGCAGCGCAGTATTAGAAACGTAACGCAACGATCCCCATTGCGCGAGCCATGCGAGACCGCCAGATGTGTAGCTCACCTTCTGGCCGCTATCGCCAACCGTCCAATAGTTCAGCCACTTCTCCACGGCGGTTTTGTAAACCTGCTTACCGGTGAGCTGCGCAAGAAGGACCGCCGCTCCAGGCAGTTTATTGTCCCAATCATGGGTCCATCGGATCGTTGTCGAAGCAAAGGATTGATTGTAAATCGACTCTGCTTTTTGAAGATAGATCGGCTCGTTTGTAGCGCGGTAAAGCCACACGGCCGCCCACAGCAACTCATCGGTGTAACCCGAATACGACTTGTAAAAGTTGGCCGCGTCCGGAATCGAAACCGAGTAGTCGCCGCGGTAGGTATCAGCAAAAGTGAACAATTGTCGTGCGTGGACAAGCATACGATCCGCGTAGGCTGGGTCACTTGCGCGGAACAACATCGACGCTGCTGAGAGTGCTGCAGCAGCCTCAGCGGTGACTTCAGAACCCGGCTTCGACGCGGTGACTGCATACGAGGGACGCGCCATCGTCATTGTCTCGGATGGTCCCCAATACGAATGATCCGGCCCCCCCTGCCCGACTTGGGCATAGAAAACATTGGGCGCAGCGTGGGCCTTCATTACCCAATCCATTCCCCACCGGATATTGTCGCTGAGATACTCCGCTTGGCCTGACGCAGCGTAACCCGAAGCATACTCGACCCCACCCCAAGCCAGCAACGTCATGGAACTCAACATCGGAAGCGTGAACTTCACGTGATCTCCCGCGTCGTAAAATCCACCAGTCAGATCGATGCCCACATCCGAGCCGTCCTGCAATCCGGAATCTCCACGCCACTGCACCCGGAAATCCGCAGGAAGCACGCCTGACCGCTGGCTATCGTAGAAATATAATGCCTTTTGCAAGACCTCTCCGTAATTGAAGATTCCCACACCTGGAGTCGGGGTCGGCGTGGGGATTGGCGTCGGTGTTGGCACTGGGGCCGGACTCACCCCGGGCGTTGGCGTAGCGCCCGGAGTCGGTGTGGCAACAGGCGTTGGTGAGGGATTAGGTGTCGGTGCTGGAACCGGTGTCGGCGTAGGGGTTGGAGTCCCAGCCGTCTGATAGGAAAAATTGAAATCTGCCGGCGCCTGTTTCAGCTCGCCAGGAGAGGCATTGAATCCAAAACTCACCTGACCATTGGCAGGGATGTCTTTATTCCATGAGACCGTGGACGCATCAAACGTCCAACGATCCTGGACCCGGCTGACGACACGGGCATTCCAGATCGAAGAAATTGCCGGGGTCATTCGAAAATCCAACATCCAGGAGCGGAGCGGCTGCGACGTCTTATTTTTGATCGTGACGTTCGCACCGAAGCCGCTTTTCCAATCACTGGTAACAACAAATGTGACGGTAGCATTCGGCGTTTCAATTACGGTATTCGGACCGCCGGGCACTGGGGTCGGCACTGGGGTCGGCACTGGGGTCGGCACTGGGGTCGGCACTGGGGTCGGCACTGGGGTCGGCACTGGGGTCGGCACTGGGGTCGGCACTGGGGTCGGCACTGGGGTCGGCACTGGAGTCGGCACTGGAGTCGGCGTCGGTGTTGAAGATCCTGATTGGAAGCTGAAACCAGCGGGCGGAGACTTGAGGCCACCCGGTGAAGCGATGAAACCAAACTTCACACGGCCACGACCAGGGATCGAACGATTCCACGAGAATGACGCAGCATCAAAGGTGAATCGATCTCCGGCCTTGGAGGCCACGCGGGCATTCCAGATCGACGTGATTGCACCGGGCATTCGAAATGACAGCATCCAATCCGGGATCACGACGTTAGTCTTATTTTCGAGTTCCACTTCAGCCTGAAACCCGCTCTGCCAATCGCTTGGGACAGTGAAGGTCACTTTGACTTGCGCATTCTCAAATGTTGTTGCGACTGATTGAGCGTGAGCAGTCACGGCGCTAACAAAAAACGAGGCGACGCATGCGAGAGTGGGGATTTTTTTCATGATTGGGAGTGGCTGCAATCCTTCTCCATCAATAGACTTCTGCGCCCCGATATCTATTCAGACTCGATCAAACAGACAGGAAACTCGGTCAAACAGGCACAGCACCCGTTGACCCAAGGGAAAAATCTGTTCAGTCTACGTCCAGTGAAAGAGTCATTAAAACAGCGGCTGCATGCAGGACTTTCGTTCTGGCGGCTGAACGTCATCGTTTGGTCTTTGTTCGCCGTGTTTTCGTTGATCGAGCGGCTGGCAATATTCCCGACGATCTTTCAAGCCAGTGTGTTCTCAATCTTTCAGATTCCGATCGCGGCGATCTTGTCGAGCCTTCTTCGCATCGTGTATCGGATGCCGTTCGTCGGTACAACCTTTCGTATCGCGACGGCGGCGTGGATTATCGGGCTCAGTCTCGTGGCCGCGTGTATACATGCTTATATCATCCACGAAGCCGCTCATTCGCTGGGATGGATCAACTCGAATATCAATGCGGATGTTGCTTTCGGGTTGCGGATAAAATTTTACTGGCTCGTTTATATGGCATGGGGCCTGGGGTATTTCTGGATTCGCGCCCAGATCGAAGCCTCCTCGCAGGCCGAGCAGGCAAAGGAAGCGCGTGCCGAAGCCCACCGAATCGAATTGCAGATGCTACGGGCACAATTGGATCCGCACTTTTTGTTCAATTCGCTCAACAGCGTAACCGCCGAGATTCGTCCCCATCCGGACACTGCGATCAGCATGATGCGGGAACTCTGCGATTACCTCAGATATTCCCTCGATCATCGCAATCAACCGACGGGCGAACTGGCATCCGAGCTTGATGCCGTATCGGCGTATCTTAAAATCCAACGGGCGAGGTTTGGAGATCGTCTCAATACGCGCATTGAGGCCGATGACGCGAGCCGACACCGCATCGTCCCGAGTTTCCTCCTCCAGCCGCTGGTGGAAAATGCCGTAAAACACGGATTCGAAGCGGAACATGCAAGCTGGGATCTGAGCTTGAAGGCCCGCATTGCATACAATACACTGCTAATTGACGTGAAAAATTCCGGACACCTCAACCCATCCGAGTCAGGGCATCAGGGTGTCGGGTTGAGCACGCTGCGGCGGCGACTGGAACTACACTATCCCCGCCGACACTCGTTTGAAATGACCGAGGAAAACGGCTTCGTTTATGCAAAACTGAAGCTTATTGGCAACCCATGCTTCGCGTAATCCTAGTCGACGATGAGTCACTTGCCCGGCAGGTAATGCGAGAGCTCCTCAATGACGAACCCACGGTGAGCATCGCGGGAGAGGCTGCGTCCATGCCTGCCGCGCGCGATTTAATTGCCGAAACGAAACCGGACGCCATGTTTCTGGATGTGAAAATGCCAGGCAAAAGCGGCATCGAGCTTTTGCAGTCTTTGGTTCATCAACCGAAAGTCGTTTTTGTAACTGCATACTCGCAATATGCCGTCCAGGCGTTTGACGTTGATGCAGTCGATTATCTATTGAAACCCGTCCGGCCGGAACGCTTGTCCATGGCCGTGCAGCGGTTGCGCGTGGCCTGTGGTAAAACGCCGGATGGGGAAGCCCTACCGACACCTTATCTCACCGATGACCGCATTTCGCTGCGAACCCCAGGCCGAACACTCATGGCTTCGCTTTCAGAAATTTGTGCTCTGGAAGCGGATGGCGATTTCACCCGCGTCTACGTTGCCGGTGAACAGGCATTGATGATTTGCCAGACGCTGCGCACTTACGAGCAAACGCTTCCCTCACCTCCCTTTTTGCGACTCGACCGCTCGTTGATGCTCAATGTGACACGTATCGGCAAGATCGAGCATTTATCGCGGGATGAAACCCGGATTTTTCTTCCCGGCGCGGCGCGCTCGTTCTCAGTCGGTCGGAAGGCGTGGACGACGCTCCGTGAGGCAGGCGTCACCGGGTAGTACCGGGCTCTTCGCGCCCAAAGGGTCTGATGCGAAACCAATCCAAGGCTTCGCCGACGAGGTACAGAGATCCTGTAATCAAAACGGGCCGATGTGACTCCCCGGCCGCATGCAACGCCGCACCCAAGGAACTCCAGATTCTCGACTCCCCCAGAACGTATTTCGCAAGCATCTCAGGTTGAGCCGCTCGTTCATTTTGTATGGGAACCAGCCAGATAGCGTCCGCCACTAATCCTATGCTGGCCAACATTTCCTCGACTGCTTTTTCGGCGAGGGCTCCGAAGATAACCAAGGGCTTGACGCTTGGATATTCGGCTTCCCACGTGGCGAGAAGCGCTCGGATACCAGCAGGGTTATGGGCGCCATCGATTCGAAAGTTCTCAACTTTCTGGAATCGTCCTGGCCATTTCACCTCCCGTAATCCTTGGAGAATCGCCATATCCGGCAAAGAAAATCCTGCCGCTTGCACGGCTGCGATTGCCACAGCCGCATTGATGCGTTGGTGTTGCCCAGCCAGACCAACAATCACATCGTCGGGGATCGGGGCCACTACCGTGAGCGCGGCATTGAGCCGCAGCGCAGTGGCCTCAATCACGGCCGCAGCTTCCGGAGCCTGTGACGACGAGATCACGGGTACGCCCGGCTTGATGATTCCTGCCTTTTCTGCTGCGATTTCCGCCAGTGTAGAACCCAGCCACTGCTGATGATCCATGCCGATGGGCGTGATCACAGTGACTCTCGGGCTTACTACGTTCGTGGCATCCAGTCGCCCACCCATACCGGTTTCCAGCAGGACAACATCGACTCGCTCACTTGCGAAATACATCAGCGCAGCAACTGTCATGATTTCAAAAAACGTGGGTGTCTGATCCCAATCTCTAACCGCCGCCCGCAGGCGTTCCAAGATCGCGTCGAATTCGCTGTGAGAAATTAGCTCGCCGTCCACTCGGATCAGCTCGCGCAAATCAACCAGATGCGGCGAGGTGTACAATCCTGTTTTCTTGCCTGCTGCGCGAAATATGGAATCCATCATTGCACAAACAGATCCCTTCCCATTGGTGCCTGCGACGTGGATGAAGGTAAGGTGGTCTTGAGGGTTTCCCACCGCAACCAGAAGCCGACGGGTATTCTCCAGTCCAAGTTTCACACCGAAACGCTGCGTGCCATCCAGCCACGCGAGCGGGTTCTGCGGCTGCATCATTTTCTGGGAGGATGAAGGTAACCTAAGATCGCGGAGATCGCATCGCGCATTCTACTTCGTTCGACGATCTGATCAATGAGTCCATGCTTTTCAAGAAACTCCGCCGTCTGAAACCCCTCGGGAAGCGTCTGGTGCGTCGTTTCTTTGATAACCCGCGGACCTGCAAAGCCGATCATGCTCTTGGGTTCCGCAAGGATGACATCTCCGAGGGAAGCATAACTCGCCATGACGCCAGCCATGGTCGGATTCGTGAGTAAAGTGATATAGGGTAGGCGCGCCTCTGCATGACGTCCGAGCGCACCGCTCGTCTTCGCCATCTGCATAAGACTCATCATTCCTTCATACATGCGTGCTCCACCAGAGGCACAAATAATGATAACCGGCATCTTTTTTTTGGTCGCGAGCTCGATAGCACGAGTAATTTTTTCTCCGACCACCGAGCCCATGGATGCTCCGAGAAAGCTGAAATCCATGACCGCGATTGATACCGGCATGTCGTGAAGTTTTCCGTGACCGCAGATCACTGCATCCGTGAGCCCGGTTTTGGCTTGGTAGCTTTTGAGCCGTTCCTCATACGTCGCCACTCCTTTAAATTCCAAGGAATCCACAGACGTCATGTTAGCGTCTAACTCGGTAAATGACTCCGGATCAAGGAAACTGGCAATGCGTTCTCGAGCGCCGATGACAAAATGGTAACTGCATTTTGGGCAAACCCGAAGGTTCTCCTTGAGAGCGAGATTGTGGGTGACTTCGCCACAAGATGGACATTTCGTCCAGAGGCCTTCCGGGATATCACGGCTCTTGCGGGCGAGGACGTTTAAAACGGGTTTTCGGAATATTGCCATAATTCTATGAGAGGTTATCCACGTGCCACGGTAACAGCACAGACGCGGGATGCGCCACTATCGATCAGCACACGCGCGCATTCGTCCAGCGTCGAGCCAGTTGTCAACACGTCGTCCACCAATGCGATTCTTAATTCATTCACTGCCGCATTCTTGCGCATTTCGAAGGCATCGCGCAAGTTCTCCATCCGATGCTTGCGGTCGAATTGTGTTTGGGTATTGGTGTGCCTCTGACGGATAAGTAGGTTCTGCCACGGAATTCCAAGGTGCTTTGAGGCGATTCGAGCGAGGAGCTCGGACTGATTAAATCCCCGCTCTCGATGCCTTACTGGGTGCAATGGCACGGGAACAATCACTTGAGGATCAAAATCGGAAAGCCGCTTATCCTGAAACCCTTCGGCCAGCCAACCTCCCAACAGCACCGCCAATCGCTGCTCATGTTTGTATTTGAGGCGGTGGATCAACTCACGCGTCGATCCACCAGCACGCATCACAGACACAGCAAACTCAAAATGAAATGGTTGTCCTTTGCAGTTTGGGCAGATAAACGGGCCGGAAATTCCAGAAAGCGGATGCGAGCAATTTTCGCAGCGCGGATGGTCGATCCGCTGGATTTTTGCTTCGCAGGGCACACAGATCCACCTGCCTGACTCGATTGCGGTATCGCACACGGCGCAGTGTGGCGGGAAAAGCAAGTCCCCCGCAGCGTTAATTGCATCCTTGATTGCGCCCACAGCCGACACCTCGCAAATACCACCACACCAGCCCGCCAGTGACAAGCAAGACCAGCACCGGGACGACACCTGTCGGCACCATGCCGCTCACTACGCTCGGCCCAACCCATGGCATCAGTTCCTCTGGAGGCTTAATACGATATCGAGTCACCAAGTTGACTGATTGCTGGATAAGAATCCATCCTGCATGCAGCCCGATTGCCATCCAGAGCGAGCGAGTGGCAAGCGTTGCAACTCCGGTAATCCATCCGATCACAAACAACGTGATCATCCCGCCAATGAGGACCGAGAACGCCAGCCCACCTTCAAAACTGGATCCCAGCAAATGAAATCCGGACATCCATGTAACGTCCTCTACTGGAATCAGGCCTTTGGGCTTGATGAAGTGGATCACAGAGAACCCCACCGATACCACAGTCAATGCGGGAATACTGCGGAGGGATCGGATCGCTAATCCCAGCAAGACGCCGCGAAACAAAAATTCCTCAAAAACCGACACAAATGCCGCTGTGAAGAAAATCCGGATCATCGGGTTCAGCGAAAACTCATTCCTAATTCGTAGGATATCAAATTGGACATATCCCGCTGCAAGAATGGCCACTGGAATGATTGCCAATCCGAGACCCACGGCGAGATCCCGCCACCGCCGGGGGTTGGGCTCGATTCCCAACTGCGTCAAGTTTTGGATCTTCACCCAGCGAATCATCGGCCAAAGCAGCACAAGAGCCGCAATCTGGGTGATGCGGCTAAACACGCGATGGAATGGATGGCTTTCCAGGCCCAAGGCTATTCCCTGCGCGCCAAGCGCCTGCAATCCCCAAAAGACAGGCGGCGCCAGAAAAAGCGCGATTAAAACGACCGCCAACAAATACAAAACAATCTTTGCGATAGGATTCACGCGCGCGAGCGTATCACCTACAGTCTCCGCAGAAATGATTTTTTCCCATCACGACTCGCCCACAGACGATCTGGTCCAGCTCGACAAACTCCATGTGTGGCATCCGTTCACGCAGATGCAGACATGGTGCGCCCCGGATCATGAGCCACTCGTCCTCGTCGATGGCGAAGGAGCAATGCTCACAGACTCCCGTGGCCGCAGATATCTAGATGGAAATTCGTCCATTTGGACTAATATTCACGGCCACAAACACCCGAAAATTAACGCTGCCATCCGCGATCAATTGGATCGCGTCGCGCATACATCATTTCTCGGGAGCACCAATGCTCCAGCCATCACGCTCTCAACCCGGCTCACTGGATTGTTTCCGGGCAACGTGCTCCCGAAGGTATTCCTATCGGACAACGGGTCTACAGCAATCGAAGTAGCGCTTAAAATGGCGGTGCAATACCATCAGCTCCACGGCACGCCGGACCGGAGCCGGTTCATTGCATTTGAAAATGCCTACCACGGGGACACCGCGGGGGCAGCCAGCGTGGGTGGAATTTCGACGTTCCACGGGCGATTCGCGCAAATGCATTTCCCTGTCGAACGGATACGCACGGAGGCAGACTTGGAAAAGATCGAGCACCCCGAGCACTTCGCGGCGGTAATTATCGAACCCTGCGTTCAGGGCGCCGCCGGGATGCGTCTGTGGCCCACGGGCCTGCTGCGTGCACTCCGAAACTGGTGCGACGCACATGGTGTCTTTTTAATTTTCGACGAAGTGATGACTGGATTTGGCAGGACCGGAAAAATGTTCGCCTGCGAGCACGAAAACGTGATCCCAGACTTCATCGCCTTGGCCAAAGGCCTCACCGGCGGATACCTGCCTCTCGCAGCCACCCTCACGACGGACCGCGTCTACAACGCATTTCTGGGTCCGGTCGAGTCGCAGCGCACGCTCTACTACGGCCACAGCTACGCTGGTAATGCCCTCGCGTGTGCTGCTGCATTAGCGAGTCTGGATCTTTTTCGTGACGAGTCGACGTTGATGAATCTTCAGCCAAAGATTGCTGACCTTACGATGCACCTCGCCGACCTCCGCATGCACCCGCATGTGCGGGATATCCGGCAATGTGGATTTATCGCGGGCATCGAAATCGGCAATCGTGGTGGCAACCCTTACCCTTGGACAGAGCTGCGCGGCGCGCGGGTTTGCGCGCGGGCGCGCGATTTCGGGCTGCTCACACGCCCGGTGCTCGATACCATCACGCTGATGCCTCCGCTTTGCACCACATCGGTTCAGATCAAAGATGCGGTCCATGCAATCCGCACGGCAATCGATCTCGTATGCGCAGAGTAAGCGCCTTCAGCTCCACAGGTCGCCCTGTTCCAATACTGCCGAGGCAGAAGCTCCTGCTTCGTTTTTCAATTCCGTCAGCAACGTCTTGAATTCATAATTCGCCACCGCTTCAAGGAGTTCGGGGTATTTCGGGCACAGACCCAGCTTTTCAATCGCCATCGGAAGCTCAAGATCGGTGTCGAGCCGCACCATCTCAAGGTTCTGTAGCAATTGATGCGATGCACTGAGGATTTTTTGGCGCACCTTTTCTTTATCGATCAAATCCGGTTGCGCGAGCATCGCTGCAACCGAACCAAACTGCTGAATGAGCGCAGTCGCAGTTTTTGAACCGATCCCCTCGACACCGCGGATATTATCCGAGGTGTCCCCGGTCAACGCCAGCACATCACCAATTTGCCCGGGAGCAACGCCCCATTTCTTGTGGACTTCCTTGGTGCCAAGTAGTGCAAATCCGCCCGGATTATCCACAACGTCTGCTTTGGCAGTCGAATAGATCGTGATCCGGTCGCTGACCATTTGAAGGATGTCTTTGTCATTGGTCGCGATGACCGTCTCGCCGTCATGAGCGCGCGCATACGAGGCAATGATGTCATCTGCTTCCGTTCCCTGCACAGCAATGCTGCCGAATCCCAGCCATGAGACAAGCTGCTGCATGGGCGCCTCTTGGGATTTGAGGTCCGGCGGCATCTCGGGGCGTTGTTGTTTATACTCCGGTTGCAGGGCGGTGCGGCGCTCGGGCAGTCCCGCGTCCCAGCACACCGCAGCAAAGTCCGGCCGAATATCCAGAATCATGCGACGCAGGGCCTTAGTGAAACCATAGATCGCATTCGTGGGTTCTCCGCGCGAATTCGTCAACCCCCGGATCGCATAGAACGACCGGTAGAGGTAATAGTGGCCATCAACCAGAAGCAGCTTTTTCATCGAATCAGGAGCCGACTGCAGCCCACTAGAGAATTTTTGAATTCCATCCCGCAACCCCGTATTACTTGTCTGGCGAGGCCGTGTAAGGTGGCGTAGGCACCGGAATCGGGGGCTCCACAGGTATGGGCGGTCGTGGTGCTGGCACTGGAGCGGGAGGTTTGGGTGGCTCAGGCGGGCGGAACCGCTCGCGCTCCCTAATGCGCTCCAGCGTTCGCAGGCGGATCAAGCGTTGCATTCGGACGCGCTCCTCACCGGTCATGTCCGGGCGATTTTGTAAAGCAGCGGTGACTTTGGGACCCAAAATGGCTCTGGCTGGAGGCGGGATGGCAGCGCGGCGTGCCTGCCCCAACAATTGCGGAGCGTCAGCATCTGTGCGGCTCGTTGCAAGATTGTTTATCTCCACGATTTGCGCACTAGGGTTTCGATCCGCGTAAATCCCGTAGTTTAGGTTGATCAATCGCCCCTTATTTTTGAGTTCCCGCTGGCGAAGCGCTGCCTCTTTGATAAACGGTTGATTCGTCAAAGGTTTGAATTCACGCCCGAGCAACCCCGACGTTTCGACGAGGCGTTTGATATCGAAAACAACGGGCTCGGGCAGTTTGGCCGCAGCGGGGTCGAGGGCAAGCATCTGCCCCTGACTAACCAACACGGATTCCCCTATCCGCCCTTTGAGCTTGAGGCGCATCGTTCCCTCCAGAACAAGAAATTTCACGATCCCCCCGGACCCATCCGGTTTTGAACTGCGGGATTCAATGAGAACTGTGGTTCCTGTAATTGCGGCGCTCACTGCGGCGGTGTTCACATTTGCCCCTCCCGCATCTTTGGGAACCTGCAGCAACAACACACCCTCCTTGAGATCCAGATCCCGACTTCCTTGATCAAAACTGAAAAACGAATTTGCTCCAAGGCGGGCAATGGTCTCATCCGAAAACGCGAGTTCCGCGCGCGACTTGTCACCCGTCTGCAGCGCCATTCGGCCAGTAACGACATCGCCCACTTCGGCGGGCTGCGGAGGGGCCTCTCCCGACAGCAGCTCCACGCGGTTGAATAGGCGTGTCAGTTCGGCCGAATCCAGCGGAGCCGCGTTTACCCATCTCGCACAAAGAAGTCCGACAACGAGAATGAATAGCCAAACCTTCATAACACCTCAAAAAGTAACCTGCAGCGATATACCACCGCCAAGGTTCGCGGCGAAATAATTAAACTCCCCGTCCGTGGAGCGGTTGATAGCAATCGACGAGAGCGTTTGCACACTCATCCATTTTGTAATATCGAACGAAAAGCCACCACCAATGAGCTGATTAAAATCTGCACGATCGCCCTCTATGTAATCCTGTGCCGCGGCTCGGTAATAGAGATCTGCTGTTACGATTCTGGTCACCTGGAGCTGCAGCCCGATGAGCATCGAAAAATCATTTCTTAATGCCGAATCCGGTTGTCCGCCCAAAGAAAAATCAGCTCCAGCGCTAGCATAGGCAAGCAATGCCCGGTTGAGAATCCACGACTTCCTTAGCCCGAAATTAATTGACTGGTCACTGAACAACTCGGAGGTGAAGCCCCGTGGGGTGAGCAAGTCGTATTCATATCGCGCATATATCGCCAGATCGTCCCACTCTCTAACTACATAAATGAGGCCCGCCGTCAGTACCAGCGCATTGAAATCCAGATCACCATTCTTTGCATAGCGGTATCCACTTTGATTTACGGTGAATTCTGCAAACAGGTTGTGCCCGAGATATGGAAGGTAGTTGACTCCCAAAGTGCCGACGAAAAACGTATCAGAGCCGTCGGTGGAGTCGAGGAGGTCCGGGTTGCTGGTCCAAAAGGCATTCCAATTCGTGTAGACCGTAAAGGCTTCGTATTGCTTTGCAGGTTGAAGCAAAACCTGTTCGCCAATATCAGGGTCACTTGGACTCGCAGGAGCGAACGAGAAAAATCCGCCCAGTGTGTTCGTCCGAACACCCCCTCCGATGGTTTCACGA
Organism: Terrimicrobiaceae bacterium; assembly: GCA_041689405.1. Classification (GTDB taxonomy): domain Bacteria; phylum Verrucomicrobiota; class Verrucomicrobiia; order Chthoniobacterales; family JAATET01; genus JBDNGG01. Next base: position 23,529 of record JBDNGG010000027.1, read on the forward strand.
GTCAATTGCTGCCGCTCGTCCGCCTGACTCGCTTGACTCGATTGTGATCTGGCCGATCCCATGACCATGAAGCAAGCTGCAGCGACCATCAAAGCGGGAGTCCACAAAACCGTTTGAACATCCACCATATGCAAAGGATATCAAAGCCGCAGAGGGGGGACGTGTCAATTCCCGAACCTAAAGAGGCTGCCCTCGTGCGTCACAACAATGTCACAATTCAGGAATTGTTCAAATTTCGCCTTATGCGACAACTCAGCACTTTACCACTTTCGAAAACCTTCAAAGTCCGTTACCTTTTTAACAGTGAAAACGATAACAAATCAAAGGAAGTAATGATGAATGACTTCAGCACTCACATTTTGGGTTCTTTTCGCGATGCGCTTCAGAACCTACGTAACGATGTCTTGATGATGTCAAGCCTAACTGAGCGTGGCCTCACCCATGCAGCGAAAGGGCTTTTCGAGCGCGACGATGAGGCGTGCAATATTGCGATTGCTGACGACGAGGAAATTGACCTCTTGGAAATTCAAGTGGACCGCGAGGGAGTGGATATCCTGATGCGGTACCAGCCGGTCGCGTCTGATCTACGACATGTCGTCACGGCAATGAAATCAAGCGTGAATATCGAGCGTATCGCGGATCAGAATGTCAATATCGCGCGCCGCGCGCGCAAGCTTAGTAAGGGCGAGATTCCGTCTATTGTTTCTCACTTGCAACCGATGTTTACGCTGGCCCACCGGATGTTTTCAGATGCCATCCGCGCCTACTCCGACGGAGACCACGAACTGGCACGCAGCTTAAAACCAAGGGATCGCGAGCTCGACCTGCTCAATCAGTCGTTCGCAGACGAATGCACCCGGCTCATGGAGGCTGAACCTAAAGCCATCAGGGAATACCTCAATCTGATCTTCATCGCGCGCTTCGTCGAGCGTATCGGTGATCACGCGAGCAACATCGGTGAGGATATCGTATTTGCAGTCTCGGCGGAAGAAATCCGACACACCATAGGCAAACCCGTGGACGAAGCTTAAGATCGCCAGCGTCGCGCTTAAGGCGACGGCGTAGCCTTGGCCTTCCCGAGAAATTCCTCCTTTAGCGACGCGTTCATCGCATCCAAGAGGGGTTTTCGGATCGCTCTCATTTGCTCCAAAATCCCCCGCTCCAAGTCCCGTCTCTCCTCGCGATAACGAGCTTCAAATTCCTTACGGGCTTCACTTTCCCGGGCTAACCCGAGCGAGTCCGCCAAGCGATCCATGTCGTCGCGCATCCGCTTAACCTGACGGTTCCCTACATCCTTAACCCGTTTGCGTTCTTCCGGAGAGAGTTCCGTCCATCGTTGCATGTTTTTAAGAAACCGATCCCGGTCTACAGGTGCCATCGCATTGACTTTCTGACGCAGGTGGAGAGGCAATATTTCAATTCGCGAATCTCTCCCGCTGGAATTCTCACCTCTGTCTCCGAGCGCGGACATCTCAGGTATTTTACCAGGATCGACCACCGGGGCATCCTGACCTGAAACCGAAGCCCCCGTAATCAGAAGCACCCCGAAAAGGTAAAGAGGATATTTCATTGTGTCCATACGGTGGAATCCAACTGGCTAATATAGAGATCCAGATCCCGGACAATCTCAAATTCTATTCCAGTTTGTAGGGGGAAGTCGGAACGGTTCGGCGGGAACTGGATCAAACTCCATGCTGCAATAAAAACCAGCGCCAGCACACTGCTCGGAACCCACCGCGCAAACCACGGCCTGCGCCCAATCCCGACCGGCGACCCGGGAAGATTATTCATCACCCGATCCACAAACCATGGAGAAGCCTCGCGTCTGCGACCACGCCCAAGCATATCCCAGACGGGATCATTATTATCAAAATCGCTCATTTTATCCCGATCGTTCATAGGTGATACCCCGCTATCAGCGAAAGGTTGCGCTAAAAATCCAGGCGCATGCAATTTTCCGATGCACTGTTATTGAGTTAAGATTGCGGATATTATGGCCATCGAGGCGACATTTCCGTCTTTGGGCTTGACCCGATGGCGTCGGATGCAAAGCGTCTTAGGGTGCATTCAGTAAGCGAAATTCGTCAATCAGGGACCCCCATTCCGTGTCCGGGATGGAACGAACTTTTTGATCCTGCGGGCAAGCCGCGCGAAGTATACGAACCGCTTTTCCGCAGGTTGGACATGCCCCGCACGGAACTCCGGCGCCTTGACGAACGGTTAGAGGCAACGATGCGTGAGATGGGTGTCACATTTGACATCGTAAGAGATCGTCCGTGGGGACGACGGCCGTGGTTCTGCGACCTCGCACCACAAATTTTTACTGCCGATGAGTGGCGCCCCTTGGCCGCGGGAGTCAAACAGCGTGTGCACGCCTACGAATGCTTCCTCCGTGATGTCTATGGCGAGAAAAGAATCCTTCGCCAAGGCACGGTTCCTCTACAGCAGGTCATGGGCAGCGCTTATTATCAACGGGCCGCGAGTGGTCTTCCGGCCCCGACAGGCTCGTATCTTCACCTTTCCGGAATTGCGCTCGGACGTCAACCGGATGGCCGGATGGTCGTAAAACACCAGTATTTCAGCCATGCCTCAGGAATTTCGTACATGATTCAGAACCGTCGGGCATTAGCACGAGTGATTCCGCAGAGCTTCCAGGATTATTCGTTACACTCTATCTCCGACACGCCGACAGATATTCTTGAGCGACTTCGAGAGCTTTCGCAGGACTCCGACCCCATGGTCGTACTCTTGTCTCCCGGGCAGGAAAGCGCCGTTTATTCGGAGCACAGTTTCTTAGCTCGCCGTATGGGAATTCCGTTGGTGCAAGGGGGGGACCTGCTCGTTCACAACGACCACGTCTATCTCAAGACGGTATCAGGACTCGAGCGCGTGCATGCCATCTACAACCGCATAGCGGACATGTGGCTCGACCCTCTCGTTTTTCGTAGAGACTCGCGGCTGGGAGTGCCAGGTCTCGTGCATTGTATCCGCAAGGGCACGGTAGCAGTCATCAATGCCGTGGGGTCCCAACTCGTCGATGATAGAGCACTTCTTGCGTTTGCGCCGATATTGATTCGATATTACCTCGGGGAAATCCCCATCCTTGATGAACTCGAAACCTACTGGCTCGGTGACTTCGATCAGCGTTCCATCGTCCTTGAGGATATCGATCAATTTATCATCCGTCCGGTTTACGGTGAGAAGATACTATCCATGCCGCGCTCGACACCGATGGATGAGCGAAAAAAAGATCTAGTGATTCGTGAAGTGATGAAAAACCCGTCTGGATTCGTCGCTCAGGTGGCCACCTGCGAGGCGCAGACGATTTGCTACGATTCAGGCAAACAGGAGCCAGGACGGCAGGATCACATTTTATTTTCTCTGCGTCGGAGTGAGAACGAATACACCGTTTTCCCGGGTGCATTGACGCGACTGTCCACCGATGACGCTCCCTTTACGGCCTCGGAGCTCGGAGGCGGAAGCAAGGACACCTGGGTCTTAACCGGAGGAGAAACCGTTTACTATGCAGGCCCGCGGACACCGCTGGAGGCGAGGCTGCCCTCACATCACGTCACCAGCCGTGTCGCCGAGTCTTTTTACTGGATCGGTCGCTACCTCGAACGCGCCCGAAATCTGGCGGGAATGATCTCTGTCATCGAGGCCCTCGAAACCGAGGAGCTAAACCCCACCGAACGGATGCACTACCGTCCCGTGTGGAACCGGATGCTCCCGCCGCTCGATGGTGAAAAATCCTCAAAGCGCACCATCTCCAGTGCTGCAGGACGATATCGGCTCATGCTGGATTTAGGGGAATCTGGAGCGGTAATTCGCGCGGTGCAGCAAGCTACATGGAACGGCGAGTCGGTCTTGGAATGCCTGAGCCTTGAAGCTTGGGGCGTGATGAGCAAATTGCGGGACCGATTCGAGCGGCGACGCTTTCGTCCGGACCTCAGCGATGAAAAATGTGCTGCGGTCACCCGTGCGCTTTGTGCAGACACCACAGATTTTGTGGCACAGTTTTTCGGCATTGCTCAGACGACTATGATCGCCGACGGGGGTTGGAGTTTTTGCGAAGTGGGAGAATCTGTCGAACGCGCTATCACTACAGCAAACGCACTCACGTCGATGACCAGATCCTTAGTTCGCACCCCTGGCAGCGCGCGTGAGCATGCCCGCGAAATCCAGATGTCGGCCTTCCTCCGTCTGTTTAGCAGCCGGGACGTCTATCGCCGCGTCTATCAAATGCGCATCGAACCAGGAGCAGTGCTCCAAATGCTATGGCAAAACCCGATGGTTCCCCGCTCCGTGAGCCGCTGCATGCTGCGCTCTCTGGATTTACTTCGCGAGCAACAAAATGAAGCGTCCACAGCAAAACGTCCCATGGTAAGCGGAATTGAAAAGTTCCTCGCCCATGTCAATCAAGTGGACTGGGATGCTCTGGCAGATCGCGAAATCGAAAGCGACGAAGATATCCCCGAAAGCGGGAGACGCAGCCCTAAAGACAGCCCCCTCGTCCGAGAGCTGGAGCACCTGCTGGCGGGCACGCAAGAGCTTCATCACATGGTCACCGATGGATTCCTAAACCATCAGATCCACATGCGCCCCCCGGAACAGCCCCTCTTGGCAGGATTTGGCAATGCTATTTGAGATTCTCCATACCACGGATTACCGGTACACGGTTCCCGCCATCGAAGCCTATCTTGAAACCCGGCTGACACCTCCAAACACCCCTGTTCAGACACTCAAAGAGCATGCGATTGTGATCCACCCGGAACTTCCCACTTCGGAATATACGGACAGTTTCGGGAACGAAACGAACTTCTTCTCGCACACCCTCCGGCACGATCGCTTGCTTATCGAACACCGTGCTCTGGTGGAAACATGGCCAATAAACCTGCCTGAAGGCTCGCTTGCGATTCCCGTCGCGGAAGCACGGCAGGTGGTGGCCTCTGAAACGATGGATTTCTTTGCATACCTACAACCCTCGTTTGCCGTGCCGCTCGGCGGAGAAGCGACCAAATGGGTCCGACGGTTGTTCCCACCAGGCGAGCCGCTCGGACAATCGCTCGAGACGCTGAACGAGAGCATTTACGAAAAGTTCGCGTACCGCCCGGGCACGACGACCAATCGCACTCCACTCGCCGACGTCTGGAAACATCGTCGGGGCGTTTGCCAAGATTTTGCACATGTTATGCTTAGTGTCTTACGCACTGCCGGGCTTCCTGCCCGTTATGTTTGTGGATACATCGAAACTGATCCTCCCAAGCCGCGGCCCGGCCAGACCCGTGCCCATCGCCTCGTCGGCTCCGTGGCGACACACGCATGGGTCGAGGTTCTGGTGCCCGGAATGGAGTGGGTTGCACTCGATCCAACTAACAAACAATGGTGCGGCGAGCGCCACGTCTCGGTGTCCTACGGACGGGACAGCGGGGACGCAGCGCCCGTCCGGGGGACATTTAAAGGCTCAGGCAGCCAGGAAATGAAAGTGCGCGTCAAAATGAAACGAATCCATCCACGCTCATGAACATCGCAATCCGATACCAGGCAGATTATATCTACGAGGAGTCAGCCAGCTTTTCCACCCACCGGGTGCGTTTATTTCCCCGGGCGGATTTGTTCGGCCGCGTGGAACGCATTACCTTCAAAACGCATCCCACCGCAGACGTCCAATACCGTCGGGATCTCTTTGATAACGTCACGGCAAATTGCTTCTATCCGGAAAAGCTCTCTGTCCTGCCATTCACCCTGGAAATCGATCTCGAATTGCAGGAACGGAATCCATTTCACTTTTTGCTCGATCCGCGGGCCCTGCGCATTCCGTTTGATTACCATCCTGCCGAGCAGGCGGTCCTGGCACCATTCCTGATTCGCACAGAAGGAATCAAGCTGCCAGCGGCGTTGCAACGCGGGCATCCAGTTCCCACCGTCGAGGGGCTCATTACCTTGAACCGGTGGATTTTTGAGAATTTCCGATACGAACGCCGGGACGAAGGCGAAGCGTGGACCGCGGAGGAGACATTGACCCGTGAGAGCGGCGCCTGCCGGGACTTTGCAGTGCTCTTTGCGGAAGCGCTCAGGCATCACGGCATTGCGGCGCGTCTAGCCAGCGGATTTCTTTGGGAGCCACCGGAGTTTGATGTGGCGGACCGCCGGGCCGCAGGCGCATTGCACGCATGGGTGGAGGCATTTCTCCCAGGGCCGGGGTGGATCGGCCTTGATCCCACAAATGGCATCCTTTGTGACCACCACTTTATCACCGCTGCTGTGGGAATCACTCCCGCAGATATCGCACCCGTTGACGGTCATTATTTCGGCAATAAAACCATCGTAAGCCATTTGGAAAGCACACTCGCTATCACACCCAAGGAACAATAAACCGCATCCGCACATGGCCGCTAAAAAGAACCGCGCAGCAGACTGGACCCAAGCAACCTTCGCCCGGCACGGCGTCGAGATGACGCTCGGCGGAGAGCCGACGTATGTGCCGGTGCATCCCAGCGGCAGCGAGTGGTCGTTCTCCGCGGTGGGCCCGACGAAGTTGCGCTACGCCGAACGCATGGCCAATGTCTTGCTTAAACGCACCATGCGCGGCGGAGTAGTCTTTTTTAGCCCTGGGAAAAAATACCCGGGCGAGGTAAATCCCCGATGGGCGTTGCGCATAATCAAGCGCCGCGACGGGGCACGCTTGTTTGCCGCTACTCCGGGTCGCACCCCCGCCACCGGAGACTCGGTAAATCTCTTTTGTGATCATCTCCGATCAGCGCTCGGAGTGCGCCGACCATGGCTCCCGTTTGCTGAAAACCCCAAGTCCGACCGTATAGTCCGGGCACTGCCACTGGACCATGAAGGCACCCAGTGGACCTCCGCCAAGTGGCCAATCCGAAAATCCCAGCGTGTTCTCAGCGAAGCCGAAGGGCCTGCCGGCCTGCGACTCCCGCTCCACCTTCTGCCCGAGGATGTGCCCCGCCGGGCATTGGTCCTCGAAGTGCAGAACGGGCGATTGGACATTTTTTTCCACCGCTTCTTCAGCATGCATTTGCCGCGTTGGCGCAGGCAGTTGGTGACGCAATCAAAGCCGCAGGAATTGGAAAATACCAACTTCAAGGTTATGTGCCCCACGACGAGTTACAGGAGTGGATCACGCTCGGACTCACTGCAGACCCGGGAGTCCTTGAGATCAATCTGCCCGTATGCCGCGGATGGCTGGACTATGATTTCTGGATCGCGGAAGTCACCGCGGCAGCCGAGGCGGTAGGCTTGCGATCATGGAAAGAGCCGACCGGCGACTATCCTGCGGGGACCGGCGGCGGCAACCATCTGCTGTGGGGCGGTCCCACCGTCGATACGAATCCATTTATCGTTCGTCCCGCTTGGCTGACATCGATCCTACGGTTTTGGCAAAACCATCCGTCGTTAGCGTATGCATTTACCGGGTCCTACGTCGGCGCATCGTCCCAAGCGCCGCGCCCCGATGAGAGTTCCAAGGAATTGTTTGATGTCGAAATGGGCTATCATTTTTTGGAATCCCTTGAGGAGGGCGATCATCGCTCCCTCATCAACGAGACGCTCCGTCACTTGCACACCGATGTGACAGGAAACGCGCACCGGGCGGAAATCAGTTTTGATAAATTCTGGAATTCAGGTTGGCCGGGCGGAATGCTCGGGCTCATCGAATTTCGTGCAGTCGAATCGCTGCCGCGTGCCGATTGGATGTCAGCCATCGCTCTCCTCTGGGAATGCATCGCCGCAACGTGCCTTAGCCGCCCAATCAAGGGTCCGCTCCGACGCTTCGATCTGGAGCTGCACGACCGATACTTTTTGCCCTCTTATCTTCGCGAAGACCTCCGGTCCGTGATCGAATCGCTCGCGGAAGAAGGCTGCCCGCTGGATTTCGGAATCTACGAACGGATCCTCGACTGGCGATTTCCGATACTACTGAAGGCGGGAAAAGGCGATGCCACACTGACCATTCGTAAGGCCCACGAGAGCTGGCCACTCCTGTGCGAGACACCAACCGAGGGCGGCTCGACCAGCCGCTTTGTAGATACGTCCATGCATCGGATGGAATTCGCTATGACCCCCGCATTCGCTTCAAAGCATGATATCTACGTGCAGGGCCGCCTGCTCAAGCCGCTCGGAAATGCCGATGGATTGCTGATCTCAGGGTTGCGCTACCGCAGAAGTTGCCTATACCCCTGCATGCACCCGGGCATCCCACCTCATCTGCCGCTGGACATCACCGTCACAGCCAAGGGCGCAAAAAAAATACTCAATGGATATCGCATGGCACAGGGTGATATCGCGTTTCGCCCAAGCAGGAAGGCGGTATTGCCCTCAGACATTCCCGATTGCCGAGGGATGCATCCGCGATCAGTCACGGTGGACTTACGCGTCTTGGACTGACCACATCCATTGCTGCATGAACTCGGAGTCACCGCCCAATATTCTGATTTTGATGGCGGATGAGTTCCGCTTTGACCTGCCAGGGTTCATGGGCAATCCCGTATGTCGCACGCCCCATCTCGACCAACTTGCGCGGGACGCGGTGATTTTCGACAATGCCTACACCCCATCGCCCGTCTGCGTGCCCGCGCGGCAATGTCTCGCGACCGGAAAGTATCCCCTGCACATCGGATGTGAGTATTTCGGTGATGACATCGCGCCGCAATCGTCAACGTTTTCCCGGCAGTTCAGCGAGGAAGGATATCTCACCGTCGCCTGTGGAAAGTTGCACCACCGCGGTCCAGACCAAATGCAGGGATGGATGCAGCGCATTGGCGGTGAATGCGCGCTCAATTGGCCACCGACGCCGGCAAATAAATCCCGGGGCCAAATCGGGCGACTAAAATGGCGCGGGGCATCGGAGCTGCATCAGGCAGGCCCGGGGTTGTCTCCGACGACGATCCAAGACCGCTACACCGTGGATGGCGCCGTAGCATGGATGCAAATGCATTTTGGCGGCATGTATCAGCGCGACCCCTCGCCGCTTGCGCCCGCGCTCCTGATGGTAAGCCTCCAGCAGCCACACTTCCCGTTCCTCGCAGATCCCGAACGGGTAAAATATTACAAAGATCGGATTCATGCCCGCACGCAGGAGGAGGCCGACTTCCACCCCGTCCTTGGAGCAGATGCCCTGCCGTGCGGCGCAGACGTCAGCGAGGATGAAATTAAAAATGCGACTGCGGCCTATTATTCTCTCGCAGAGCAGGCGGACAGCGAGTTTGGCCGCGTGCTCCGCGCGATTGAAGACCACGGACAGGATTTGGACGACTGGACGATTATTTTCACCGCCGACCACGGCGAGATGCTCGGCGAGCATGCGCTTTGGGGGAAGCGGAAATTTTTTGAAGGTAGCGTGCGCGTGCCCTTTTTCATCCGGTCTCCGCGCCGATTTGAGGCAGCCAAACGCCGTGAGAACGTAAACCTTGTTGATATATTTCCCACGCTCTGCGATCTCACGGGTTTTTCAGCCCCGGAGGATCTGGATGGCCGCAGCCTCACAGCACTACTTCGAGGTGACGCCGTGGGCTGGCAGAACGATACATTTTCTCAATACGAAGCAGATCAGTTCATGCTCAAGCGTGGTAATCTTAAATACCTGACATTCGGAGAATGGGGACCAGATGTGCTGTTTGATTTAGCAAGTGATCCCGGCGAAACCACCAACCGGATTGGCGAACTTTCCTACGCCACACAGGCTGCCGATATGAAAACGTGCCTCCAACTTTTCATCGCCTCCCGCCGGGACGGATAATTTGCAATTCGCTTGCTGACTTGCCCGAGGAATTTGCTTACCTTCCCGGAACTATGTCGCAAAACCTGCCTCTCACTGGTCACGACTGCCCCGGAGACCCCTGCGTTATTGTCATTTTTGGGGCATCCGGCGATCTCACCAAACGCAAACTCCTACCAGCACTTTATAACTTAAAGTCGCTCAAGTTACTCCCGGAAAACTTCGCCGTCGTAGGCTGCGCCTCCACGCCAGGAGACGATGTGTATTTTCGCGAAAAGGCAACTGCCGACATCAAGGAATTTGCGACTCGTCCATTCGACGCAGACGTGTGGGATGACTTCAGTGACCGGATGTACTACGTCAACGGCGACTTCAATGATCCCGCCACGTTCCAAACGCTCAAAGCCAAAATCGGCGAGGCTCAGAAAGCCTGGAATGTCCCCAAGAATATTCTCTTCTATCTCGCAATCACACCCACCTTGTTCGCCAAGGTGGCCGATCAACTCGGACATGCAGGTCTCACGACACAGGAACCCGAGGATTGGCGTCGCGTCATTGTCGAAAAACCATTCGGCCGCGATCTTGATAGCGCCCGCGCGCTCAATGCCGAACTCGGGAAGTCGTTGCTTGAGTCTCAGATTTATCGCATCGACCACTATCTCGGTAAAGAGACAGTGCAAAACATCATGGTCTTTCGATTTGGAAATTCCGTGTTCGAGCCGACTTGGAACCGCCGCTACATCGAATACGTTCAAATCACGGTCGCCGAAGAGCTCGGGGTCGAGATGCGTGGTGGCTACTATGATCACTCAGGGGTCCTGCGTGATATGGTGCAAAACCACATCCTGTCCGTACTTTCGCTCATCGCAATGGAACCGCCGAGCTCCATCACCGGCGATGCCGTACGCAACGAGAAGGTCAAAGTCCTGGAAGCAATCCGTCCCATGGAGCCAGAAGATGTCATCGAAAATACCGTTCGAGGCCAATACGCCGCCGGGATCGTCGATGGCCATCACGTCCCGGCATACCGCACCGAGCCGGATGTCAATCCCCGCTCCAATACGGAGACATTCGCAGCACTCAAGCTTTACATCGAAAACTGGCGCTGGGCGGAAGTGCCATTTTATATTCGCTCCGGCAAACGCCTTGCCGCACGAACAACAGAGGTCGTAATCGGGTTCCGGCGAGCGCCGCTGCTCTTGTTCGGCACCGAAACCGAACAAAAAATTCCGCCTAACAGGCTAGTGCTCCACATCCAACCGGAAGAGGGCATCACGCTCGACATCCACGCGAAGCGTCCAGGACCAAAGATCTCGATCTCAAACGTCCCGTTGAATTTTAATTACGGCGAATTCGGAGAATCAACCGCAGCCACAGGATATGAAACCCTGCTCTATGATTGCATGATTGGGGAGACCTCGCTGTTCCACCGATACGACTCCGTGGATGCCTCTTGGCGTATCGTCAACCCGATCCTGGATGTGTGGCAAGCCTTGCCGGCACGGGATTTCCCAAATTACGAAGCCGGCACGTGGGGTCCCAAAGCCGCCGACGACCTGCTCGCCCGCGACGGTCACGCATGGCACCACTACCCAAAAATCGATAGTAAGATTTCCCCCTGACAATGGCATCCACTCCACCAAGCATCAGCCGTATCATCCTAGCAGGCGATATCGGAGGAACAAAAACCAACCTGGCACTCTACTCGCTGTCAAAATCCGGGAAGTTGGAAATGCTCCGCAACAAGCGATATCCAAGCGCGGAATTCGAAAGCCTCAATGCGATCGTTGCGAAATTTCTTAGCAAAACAGATGCGCCGATCGACGCTGCGTGTTTTGGCGTGCCGGGTCCCGTGCGAGACAACCGTTCCCAACCCACAAATTTGCGTTGGCCCGCAGACGGATACTCTCTAATCAATGACCTCAAGACGACCAACGTCGACCTCCTCAATGATCTCGCAGCCAATGCCTATGGGATCAGCGCGCTATCAGAATCCGAGTTCGAGACCATCCAGCTGGGATTTGTCGCAGCCGAGGGCAACCGCTGTGTTGTATCGCCCGGTACAGGGCTCGGAGAGGGAGGTCTATACTGGGACGGAAAACAGCACCGCGTCTGGGCTTGCGAGGGAGGCCACTCGGACTTTGCCCCGCGTTCTGCGATTGAAGTGCAACTCCTGGCGTATCTTCAGGCCAGATTCGGGCACGTGAGTGCTGAACGAGTCGTCTCCGGGTTGGGATTTGGAAATATCTATGAATTTCTTCGCGACACGGGCCCTATTCCGGAGCTTCCAGAAGTTTCTGCGGCCATGAAAATCGATCAACCGGCCAAGGTAATTGTTGCCTTTGCCGAATCCGCCAAGTGCCATCTCTGCGTTCAAGCACTCGATATCTTCTGCGAATGTCTCGCTCATGAAGCTGCTAATTTCGCACTCAAAGCGATGGCCACAGGCGGAGTCTATTTGGGCGGAGGCATTCCTTCTAAGATCCTGTGGAAATTGAAGGCGCCTGCCTTTCGCGCCGCCTTTAATGCCAAGGGCCGCATGGAGCCACTCATGGAAACGATGCCTGTTAAAGTAATTCTAAACGACAATGCCGCACTCATCGGCGCCGCTAAATTCGCCGCTGACGCCTTGAACTAGGGCTTCCCTCAGTCTATCCGGTCATTCGGGCATCGATTACCGACGTGACCGACTCAGTGCCCGCAGCTCACGGATCGCCTCGGCGATATCCTCCGGGCTATCCACTCCCACACTTGGTTTTGCCACCTCAATCACTCGAATTTCCGTGCCGTGCTCTAAAGCACGCAGCTGTTCCAACGACTCCGCCAATTCCAATGGTGTCGGCTTCCAACTAATAAATTTTTGCAGAAAGCTGACTCGGTAGCCATAGATGCCCAGGTGATGCATCGGCCGGACGGCATCGCGCTTGTTGCGAACGTAGGGGATGGCAACGCGCGAAAAATAGATCGCATTACCATTCAGGTCCGTGATCACTTTCACCTGATTCGGGTTTTCCAAGTTGGCCTTCGCAGGAAAACGCGCCGCGGCGGTGATCATCTGCAAGCGGGGCTCATGCCGCAATGCGGCCGCCAGCTCGGAGATCAATTTGGGATCTATTGCCGGCTCATCCCCTTGGACATTGATCACATGACTGACCCCGCGCAGACGCAATACCACCTCACCCAGCCGATCTGTACCCGTCGCATGAGATATCTTAGTCATCGACACGTCCGCACCAAATTCGGCGGCCACCTTGGCAATTCTTTCGTCATCCGTAGCAACGATGACTGCATCAATGCCCGTTGCTTCGCAACATCGCTCCCACACATGCTGCACAAGTGGCTTCCCAAGAATTTCAACCAATGGCTTCCCGGGGAAACGGGTGGATGCCCATCTTGCAGGAATAATTGCTACAATTTTTTTCATCAGATAAACATGGGGATCCGGTGCTGCCTCAGCCCATATCCAGCGTGGCACCAAGGATCAAGTGGATCGCCGAGACCGCACTCTCAGCAACAAAGTCTGGTTCGGGTCCAACATAGTTCGCGCCGTATCCGGTCCTGACTAGAACCGTACGGAGGCCTGCTGCTTGTCCGCATTGAATGTCTGCGACCTTGTCACCCACCATCCACGATTTCGTGGGATCAATATGAAAATCTGCCATCGCTTCAAAAATCATCCCGGGCTCTGGTTTTCGGCGTTTCGAATCGGTCGGAGGAGCGTCTAGACAGAAATAGGCTCCGTCGAGTTGATTACCGATCTGCCGTAACAATTCACTGTGTACTGCCTGATATTCCTCAATCGTTATCGTACCACGCCCAATCCCGCTTTGATTGGTGATTAAAATCGCGAGCCAACCCCTCTCCCGAAGGTCTGCCAGCGCCTGGGCGACACCAAATATCACACGCACATCCTGCGTTCGCCGACAATAATTCACTTCATCCATAAGCGTGCCGTCACGATCAAAAAATATCGTCGGACACGGTGGAAAATGCCCCCTGACAGCTCGACGCATGTTGCTAATAGGAGAACCCAAGATCCGAGCAGAAAAGCCCGGCCTGCGGCTCAAAGAAACACCTCATATAGGCCGACGCAAAGTATCTGTTGTAATCTGCGGTCACCGAATGGGGGAACTTTTATTTCCGTTAAATTGTTAAAGCTCTGCAAGCCTCGTTACAACCCCATGGGTAGGAGATTGCGGGGGTGCTGGCGAGCCTTTTTTCTCCTGCGCGCCGTGTCCGTAACGGCGAACACCGATCTTTTTGTTCTGGAGCGAAAGGAAATAAGGGGCGCCGGTCGGTCTTCATACGGCCTTTTCCACTTCTGCCGCCACCCTGACACGTTAGGGGCAGTCCTAAAATTTAAATGTCGTGAGGGCATAAAAACCCTGAAAGAATTCACATCGGCAGCAAGGAGACCGCGGTTGGAATTCGAGGGGCGGTTTATCACGTGATCAATCGGCGGAATTTCCGGAAGGGTCTATTTTTGGTACGGGGAGCCGCTCCCGCATTTGAGAAAGCTTTGTGTGAAGTCTGCGTGAAGTCCGGATCGGCATGGAGTGCCTGGGGCTTGACGATCTCGGCGGCCAGCCGAACGGGAGTTCCATGAAAATCGCGCTGGCGACCCTAGTCATGAGCCGCACTGTTGTCACAAATCTCTGGATTGCCCGGAGATTCCAGATGGGCGATCCCAGTAGCGTGAGTCGCCACTGCGCGGAGACCAAAGCCCGGGAGGATGTACGAAAGACCAGCAAACCGCTGGAAAAAGCAGGAAGCAAGAGCTGACCCCTCTGAACTTTCTCACCCTTCTCCGGGTGTCATTCTATTTGGCGCAATGCGGGACGCGAGCCACCCCGCCAAAAGAATTGACAAGGCCAGCCACGGCGTCAACGATTCCGCCATGGTCTCGGGCGCGGTTAATCTTTTCTGGCTCTGGACCCTCCTGGGATCGGCGTGGGCATGGCTTGTTCCGGCGCATTTCACATGGTTTCTCGGAAACGTGCCGGCTACGAGCGTGTCCATGATTTCCGTCGGCCTCGGTGTCATCATGCTCGGCATGGGCATGACGCTGACCTTCGCGGATTTCAAAGAAGTCATAAAAATACCGCGCTGGATAGGCTTCGGAGTGGCCGCACAATTCATGATCATGCCCTTTATCGGCTGGGCGGTGGCCTCCCTTTCCGGCCTGCCAGATGAGTTCAAGCTCGGCATCATTCTCGTAAGCTGCTGCCCCGGCGGTACTGCCTCGAATGTGGTGACATTTATCGCGCGCGGGAACCTCGCCCTGAGCGTCCTGTTGACCACCATGTCCACCCTCCTCGCCGTCGGCCTCACCCCATTTCTCACCAAGACATACGCCTCCTCAATCCTCACCATCGAAGCCAAGCCGATGGTTCTTTCCATGCTCACCATCGTGCTCCTGCCGATACTCACCGGGCTTGTTCTCAACCGCTATCTGGGAGGGAGACTCCGCCTCGCCAAAGAGCTTTCTCCCATCGTCTCCGTCTTTGTTATCGTCCTCATCGTCTCCGCGGTCATTGGCGCGACGAAGGACTCCATCGCCACTCATTGGAAAACACTCGTGCCTGCCGTCTTTGCAGTCCACGCCCTAGGCTTCAGCCTCGGCTACCTTTGGGCGAAGCTCCTGCGCTTTCCAGAAAAGGAAGCCCGCACCGTCTCCATCGAGGTAGGGATGCAGAATTCCGGCCTCGCTTCCTCCCTCGCAAAAACCCATTTTACCATGCTTGCCGCCACCCCCTGCGCCATCTCCGCGTTTTTGCACTGCGTCATTGGCAGCATCCTGGCCAGCTACTGGAGCAGGAAAAATCCTCAGCAAGACGTTAGACCGGTAGCACGTAGGGGGGCAGGCACGGTTTATTGATATTCCGGCTCTTTTGTGAGCTCTATAAACAAATCTGCGGGTCAGAAAGAGACTAGGAAATTGAGGTTCTTCGCTGTTTTCGGTGCGGGATCATGTTCAGGTAAGATCCGGAGGGTCGATTTGGAAATTAGCCGGTGGTGAAAACCACTGGAATTCGATACAGGAGGTGATCCGCCCCGGCTGGGGCGGAGGAAAAATCTTAACCCTACCATCGACCCATCTCTGCCTGAATTACCATCGGGTTTTTGGAACCAAGGATCATGCGCCGGTCATTGCGTCTGCGTGGCGCGGCGATTTGCATGCTTTCATGGGCGGTCTTGTGCGCACCCTTGGTAGCGTGCCGGAGGCCGTGGTGGTGCTTCCGACCATGTTCATTTGATGGTGGGACTACGAGCCACGCATTGCCTCTCCGATGTAATGCGCGAATTGAAGTCCATTTCCTCACGATGGGTCCATGAGGCCCCAAGGGCTTCAGTCGTTTTGCGTGGCAGGGAGGTTACGGAGCATTCGCTGCGAGTCAGTCGCAGAGGGTTACTTCCGGTGTTATATTGGCGAAGCAGGAGGAGCCCCATCGCACGCAGACGTTTCACGAGGAATATCTCGAACTCCTCCAGCGACACGGAGTGGAGTTTGATAGTCGCTATGTGTTTTGATCCGTCGCCCGGCCGGGGCTGGTGTCATTTTCGGTCAATATTCCGGTGGTTGGCGTTGGCTAATTTCCGCAAGCCCTCCAGGCTCACGGAGTCGCAACCCCACTGGAAATAGCGAAACGCCAAGAAATGGGCACTTACACTGAGGAGAAAATAATTAAATCCCTGAAGAGCATGAAGATTCAGAAAAATCCTACTCTGCCTTCTGACCCTTCATGCTCTTCATGGTAGAAAGAATGAAAAAACGGAAAAGGGCTAAAGATCAAAGAAAACGGCGCGAGCGTCTTATGAGCAACCATGCTCCCACTGCCATCAGAATCATAACCGCTGCGGAGGGTTCAGGAATAATCGTGCTGATACTCGCGACACGAAACCCATCAATATCGCTAGCCCCATCCACAGGCCTCCAACCGGCGTGGAAGCGGCGCGAGGAGTTCAAGTAGTAATCGCCAGCGTCATAGGTGCCGCCGCGCTGCACTCGATGCTTCCACGGATCATCATTTGGCGCATCGAACGCACTCTCATTCCATTCGTACACATTCCCGGTCATCCCCATCGCCCCATACGCACTCAAGCCGCCATTATTCGTCACCGGTGCAGGCTGATTATCCATGCCATCGTAAACCGCCGTCCCGCCTTCCATCCCACTTGCCACTGCTACCGGGGTTCTATTGCTCGACGTCGCGTAGTCCCAGTAGTTCGCCGTCACCCCGTCGTTCTTGTGATACGCCGCCTTGTACCACTCGTTCTCGCTCGGCAGGAAGTAGAACGCATCCTTGTGTCGGTAAAGGTTCTCTCCTCCCGTCTGCATGCCTGCGCGCTGCTCCAGTTCGCCAGGTCACTCCGCCCAAAATCATCTTCTTCTGTAATATCGTAGGCTTTTTGGTGCCCGGTGCTTGTGTTCAGCCAGTTCACAAAACCCGCCGCGTGAATCCATGTTATGTTTGCCGCGGGCCGGTTCCCAGCCCATGCACCTGCCGTCACGTCTCTTGTCATCCCGCTGGCCGTCGCCCTCTCGATCATATCCTGCGAGATCTCGAAGGTGCCGATCCGGAAGTTGTAAGCCACCCCACCGTAAGGCGAGAAATAGCTCCCTCCACCCGCTCCGGCGTCGTTGGCATTGCCCGCATTGCCCACCTCGTTGAAATCGATCCTGAAGGTATGGTTGTCGCTTCCGAAGTCGTCGGCACGCGATGTCGTCGTGGCAAGAGCTCCGAGGATTCCCAGCATCGCGATCGTGCAAGTGAGATAGGTTTTTGTTTCCACGGGGTTTTATTTTTTCCAGCAACCGTGTGAGATGTCGACCTTATCAACAAAAATAAGACTGTTTTCGGGCGAGAGCAATCTCCAAAAACTTAGATCGTGCGGAAACTTTTCGTGCCCCACCGGGCTTGATCTGGTCGTCAGCAAGCGCCGCTTTTTTTAATCCCCCTGTGGGTGCAAACCTGTAACGTCGCCTCCCACCTACTCTCTTTTTTTCCCGGCGCCTAACCACCGACTGGCACACCCGCTACGGCGACAGCCACGTCCTTCTGGAAACCTTCGTCGAACTTGAGCGGTCCACCGGCGCCTGCTACCGCGCCGCCAACTGGATCGAAATCGGAACAACTAAGGGCTGCGGAAAACTCGAAAAAACTCACCAGACCGTACTCTCCCTCAAAAGCATTCTGGTCTATCCGCTCTAAAAAAACTTCTGCGCCATCCTCGCCGGATGAACTCACAAGGGGTTCACCAAATATTTACTATGACAAAAAGAAAGCGCGCTGCCGTTTCTCTGGCATCCCATACCCTGCTTGCCGTCGGCTTCCTGCTGGCGCAACGGGTATATTTCAGCTCATCTTGGGGCCGCTGGCATCCTAGCGGTATGCCCGTTTTTACCTCGCCACTGAATCACATCCTGGCATAACTGCTCCCGGGCCCCGACGATACCCACCGCCAGAGGATACTCTGACACATTAAACCCCCATATTGCCTGAACCTCATCTCCATGGACGCACTCGCAGAAATTTTTCTTAAGCAATGGTCGCTCTATCGGAAGATTGTGGATTCAGATTTAATGTCTCATCGAAGCTTTTATGCCCAACTGCGCCGCATGGTGGAACATCGGTCCGGCGTGTGGTCGTTTCTGGATCTGGGCTGTGGCGATGCGTCCTCCACGCTCCAAGCGCTGCACGGCCTGCCAGTTGGTTTATACACGGGGGTCGATCTCGCTCCTCAGGCGATAACGCTGGCGGCGGATAATCTCCGTGCCTCCGGCCTCCACGGCGGGGTGGTGGATGCCGATTTCCGCCAATACCTCCGGGACTCGAACCGCCTCTGGGATGTCATCTTCATCGGGTTTTCCTTTCACCACCTAATCGGCGGGGAAAAGGCCGAATTCGCAGGACTTCTGCGGCAAACGCTGGCTCCAGACGGGGAATGGATCTTCCTTGAACCCCTCATGACCGACGGAGAAACCCGAGCGGGATACTTGCTCCGCTGGAAGGCGGAATTCGACCTCCACTGGACGGCATTCTCCGAAGATGAACGCCAGGCGATCTGGGAGCATGTCTCAACCTGCGACCACCCGGAAACCCTCGCGCAGTTTCTGGAAATCGGCCAAAGCGCAGGGTTCCAACAGCTTGAGTGCCTGGGCAACGACCCGACCGGTCTCTATGCGATGTTCCGTGCGCGAAACCGTCTCAATGCCTGACCTTGGCCTGACCTTGGCCTGAATCGCCTCACGACTTCACGGCGCCTCCCCAAGCACCTTGGCGAGCGCTAACTACCATACGGAGCTTTGAAATGTAAAATAGCGGGGCCGATCCTTTTTTCTACTCTTGCTGCGACTTCGTGGGGGGTAGACTACTCTCGGATCGATGGTAGTGCCACCATGGGTGGCACCTGAGCAGTTACGTTCAATTAAGCAAAATCACAATTGCCATGCCCTCCTGACAGGCGACTTGGTTCTCCAAGCGGGAAAGGCAGGCGGTTTGCTTAAGAATTCGCAAGATGTTTTTGCCACGACATGTAACGAATCGGCATTTGACGGCGGCGCAGCGATCGATGAGACTCTCACATCACATGTCAGCCAGCTTCACTCCGCGCGCGCGCGCGACCACCGCTCAAAACCCTATTGAGAAGGCGCGAAGCCTTAGTCGCTTTTTCTGCGAAATGGTGCGCTCGCCACATGGCACTGGGGCCATCTTCCCATCATCCCCGGCACTCGCCAAGCGCATCGTCGAAATGGCGGGCGTGGCAAAAGCAAACCGGGTTGTCGAAATCGGCCCCGGAACGGGCGCATTCACATCAGAAATTCTGGCGGCGATGCCAATGACGAGTCGTTTTTTTGCGGTGGAACGAAACACCGCATTCGTGAACCATCTCAGGAATCGTTTTCCGGAGGCTCAGATTCTCGAAGGTTGCGCAACCAATCTCTTGGAACTGCTCAGATCGAATGGGATTGAGGACGCCGAGAGCATGATCTCAGGGCTTCCCTGGGCAAATTTCAACCCCGCGCTCCAAACCCAAATCCTGCTTGCGATCCGGTCGGCAATGTCTCCTGGCGCGGTGTTCACGACGTTCGCATACTTCGGACCGCATTTATTGCCCACCGGCAGAAAGTTTCGCTCCGTCCTGCACGAGATGTTTTCGGTGGTCGAGACGTCTCCCGTAGAAATACTAAATTTCCCGCCCGCGTTTGTGTATTATTGCAAAGCTTGAGCGGGTGGTTATAAAGTTGCAATTGTGAAAAACTTCGCTGTTCTTCCTGCGGTCTGCATCGTCGCTCTGGGCCTATGAGCACTGAACCTTGCCGGATGCGCCAACAATCGCGACGCTTACTACAACCCGCCCCCGCTACCGCCTTACGGATCCAATCCCCGGATGGACGCAGGAGCCGTCGGTCCGATGACTCCGCCGCCCTTGGCAGATGGCACCTATTGATATGACCCCGTGGAAATCCCTGCGCGACCTGATTCAGGAGCGACTGGATGCGGTGGCAGACCGCACCCACTACGAGCGTGATCCCCAGAGCCATCTCGAGCGGTTAAAATCGATTTCCGTGCAGTTGAATAGCGCCGTGCAGGAACTTCCCGCGGACGCGGATCCTCAATTGCGTCATTATCTTGACCGCCAGAGCTATTTGAAGGCGATTGCTTGGCTCGACCAAGAGATAGCCGCACCCTAGCGAAAGCTCATTATGACTACCGACCCTATTGAGTTGGTGCCGGGGGTACTGGCACCCGATTTTACTGCCGTTGCTGTGGGCGGAGTGTATGAGTCCCCTGAGTCCATCCACCTGAAATCCCTTCTGGGATGCACTGTCGTTTTGTATTTCTATCCCAAAGACGACACTCCGGGATGCACGGCCCAAGCTTGTGGGTTGAGGGATCGGTGGGAAAAAATCCAGCGCCCGGACACGCATTTTTTTGGTGTGAGCGCAGATTCACTGTCCAGCCATCGGGACTTCATCGAGAAATTCAGCCTGCCATTTCCGCTAATCAGCGACGAATCGCATGCCGTAGCTAAGGCATACGACATATGGGTGGAGAAGAGCATGTATGGAAAAACCTACTTTGGAATCGAAAGAAGTACGTTCGTGATCCGTCCGGATGGACGAATCAAATCGATCTTCCGTAAAGTAAACCCCGCAGAACACGCCGACCTTCTGGAAACCCACCTCGCTAATTTTGAAACGTGACGATATTTTAAAATTCTACAACCGGGTCACTTCGGTTGTGGAAAAGCTTCCGGGCGGGATTCAAAAACCCATCCTTGCCGAATTGGAGCCTATCCGGGAGTTGTTCATCGAGCAACGCCCGCCCCGGATCGTTCTCGTGGGTTCCGCATCCACCCCGACCGCACCCGCGTTCTTGCACGAACTCAGCGGCCATGCCGTTGAAACGGGCACCGCGACGTCCGGGTGGAGAACCTATCGCATCGCCGACCGTGGCGCGGTGGAAGTATTGGATGCCCGACGGGATGTGCCAGACGGCATCCTCGAAGATGCGATTGCGGCACAATCCTGTGATGTCGTCCTACTGGTTCGAAATAGCGCCGACGATGAGTCCGCGCTAGAATCCGCCGCCCATCGTATCGCATGGCTGCGAACAACCATGGAATCAGAAGTTCCCGTGGTCGGTCTGGTGCTGCCAACACTTGAGACCGGGGAGAAAGATAGCCTTGCCGCCCAACTTCGCTCGAAGGCGGGATTCGTCCCGGTCGCGGTATTTGAGCTCAGCGCGGACACGCGCCACGTGGTTGCAGAAACCATCTGCTCGTTGCTTCCCCTGCCATCACGCTTGGAATTTGCGCGGTTCACTATGGCACGGGGCGCTCAAACGGAAATTGCAGAACGCCTGCTCAAATCTTTCGCCGCACTCTGCGGCGTCATCGGCGTGCAACCGATCCCACTGGCTGATCTCCCTGTCCTGACGGCACTCCAGTCTCTCATGGTAAGCCTGATTGTATATGTGAGCGGACGGCAGGTCAGTCCCAAACTGGTGGCAGAATTCGCCGCAGCCGTGGGCATTAACGTCGGCGCTGGGTTTATTTTCCGCGAGGGGGCACGCGCCATTGTGAAATTTATCCCTGTCTGGGGCAATGCCGTCTCGGGAGTCGTGGCGGGCGCTGGCACGTACGCCATAGGACGCGCTGCCATCGCCTATTTTATCCAAGGCGGCACCGGCTCCAAAGCGCTTCGGGAAATTCGGCTTCGATTCCCGCTCCTGAATCGGCCGTCGTGACGAGCAGCCCGGTCAGGCTGCTGTGGCTGGTGCTTTGATCG
Source organism: Terrimicrobiaceae bacterium (assembly GCA_041689405.1). Taxonomy (GTDB): domain Bacteria; phylum Verrucomicrobiota; class Verrucomicrobiia; order Chthoniobacterales; family JAATET01; genus JBDNGG01. The sequence goes on from JBDNGG010000027.1 coordinate 45,557, forward strand.
CCCGGGCGAAGGCACTCTTCCGACGATCTGCAGCATTCTGATGGATCACTCCGCGCTTGGCGGCCTTATCCAACTTGGAAGCAATCCTCGAGAGTTCTGCTTTGGCAGCATCGACGTTTCCTTCGGCAATGAGTGCATGGAAGCGCTTCTGACCCGATTTCAGCGTGGTGATTACAGACTTATTAGCGGCGTTGCGTTTGATGCTCTGACGCGCGCTCTTGATAGCGGACTTTGTGTTGGCCATGGTTTATTGGTGGTAATTGTAGGTTTGCGGGATGTTCAGGACTGAAAAATTATTGGTACCAGAGGAGGGAATTGAACCCCCGACCAAGGGCTTATGAGTCCCCTGCTCTACCCCTGAGCTACTCTGGCGCGGGTGGAAATAATAGGTTATCCATCCGCCATGGCAAGTCGAAAGGAGCTGCCGTCAGCGAAAAATCCGCACTGCGTGGTATGCAGGAATTCAAAGCACGCTAATCCCCATCGAAGAGAGTTTTCCGCATTAATGAGAAGATTTTGGTGTTGTCGAACGAGCCTTTGATTTCATCCGCGTTTTTGCCTGCGCCCCGCACGACAATGCCGCCACTGGCGTCATAGGAAGTTGCCCATGTGATCACGAAGGGTAATTGCTTGCCGTTGCGATCCGGCTTTGCAAGGAACGGTTCCCCCTTCGGCCCTCGATCCCACTCCGCGCCAGAGGGGTCCCCTAATAGCCATTTGATTGCGCCAAGTTTACCTGTCACTCGCGAGCTGATGACGTCCATCCCGCCCGCGGAGCTGTCAGCAGCAGTAATGATCAACGTATCTGGATTCGCTTCGAGAAACTCAAGTGCGACGCCAAAGGCATCATCGGCTCGTTTCAGCGCCTCGAGCGTCCCGATCGCATTGGTATTGTTCCCAAAATTATCGGTGCCTTCCTCCTCCACGACCAAAAGGAAATCTTTGCCCCGTCCACTCAAAAGCCGGAGCGCTTCGGCCGTCATTTCCGCGATCGTTGGAAGGCCAGGTTTGAAAGTGGGTTTCCCGGTCGCTTTCAGCGCGTCATCGGTCATGTCGTTGAATGTGTCCGCTTCACAAAAGATTCCGAGCACTTTGGGCGTCTCCGATGGCAATGCGCGCAGTTCGTCGAGGGTGAAAACCACTTCGTATCCCCATTGACGGGCTTCGTTGATCAAGTTGCGACCGTCCTTCCGCTTGCCTGTAGCGCAAAACTTACCCTTCGTGCCCTCAGGTAAAAACCATTCTTCGCCGCCGCTGAGAATCACATTGGTCCCGGATTCAATAATCTGCCTGACCACATCTGCGGAGTCATCCGCGCGGCTGTCTACGTTCGCAGCAAACGCGGCCGTTCCTGGTTCAATGATACTGCCCGAATTGACGAGTCCAGTCGGTAACCCTGCTTCAATCGCCTCGTGCAGGATACTCGCCCTTTTCCCCGCTGCTGAGACGGGACGCCCGCCATCCGGATCACATCCGAACGCATCATAAGAAGCTTTGACGCCATACGCGTGCACCGTCGCCCCACCATTCGACGATGCCGTCAGCGAGTCGTCCATGTGCCCCCGATAGATGGCAACATTTTCCAGCTTGTCCCAATTGAGATCACTATCCGGCCCGACCCAATAAAATCGAGCTGCCTGCCAATGAGAGACACCCGCCCCGTCAGGATGGATGAAAATGACATTCGCGGCTGCGACAGAATGACAGAACAGCGCTACGCCAAGAATAAGTCGAGTAACCATGATGGACATTACGAACAAAATCTTCCCGTGGACAACGACAATCCTTGTGACGTTTTCGCTACATGACGTTTTGCGAGGGTGATTACGACTCGCCAAACAGCGTGGCGAGACGGCCTGCGAGCCGTCGCCGGAGGACGGTGTAAGAAAAAAAGCGTCGTCCGAGTTCAAAGTTCGCCTCTGCCCATTCGTCGCGTAATGCCGCATTGGCGAGGATCTCGCGGGTTTTTTCGACGACTTCGTTTGTTACCAATTGTGACATTGAAATTGTTTTGAACCCGAGCGGTTCGATATCCCGGGCATACACCGCGTAGGTATTCACGACAACCGGCTTTTTGAAATACACCGCCTCGAGAAAGGCATTTCCGAATCCTTCGTAGAGGCTCGGATAAGTCACTAGATCGGCATGAGGATAGACATCATTGAGCGTGTAGATTTTCCGCCCTTGCGGATCTGTGCCCCGCACCTCACCCACGCGATCCCAAATTTGCACGCAGTCAATGCCGGCATCTGCAATCCGTTCGTTCAGCAGAGCGAGGTAATCACTGCCTTCGTCGCCGGCCGGGTGGGAAAGAACCAGCTTCACACGTGGCATCTTCAACCGCCGCAGAAGCTCAATCGCATGCTCAATCCCTTTGCGTGCAACCAACCGCGTTGGCTGAAGGACCAGAATATCTTCGTCACTCACCCCAATCTCGTTACGAAAATCCCGGTTGTAGTCGTCAATCCCTGGCGGCGGAGTGTCAAAGTCGTAGACGTTTGGCACGACCGTCGATGCCTGCCCGTATCGCCGAGCGAGCTCCTTTTGCTGCATGGAGTTGATCACCACATGTTCAGTACCTGGCAGGGTGGGCGGAAAAGCCGCTGCCAAATAATCCGCCGCCGAGGTCACCGTAAACCGCTCGCGCTCCCACGCAAAATCATGGTGATGCGCAATCGTGGCGATACCCGTCTCAGCCATCACCTCGGTCACCGCAAGCCCCAGCGGCACGTGCATCGGAATCGTCAAGACATTTTGAGGAATGAGGAGGTCAATCTGGTAACGATCCAGAAATTCATAAATCGCGACCTTCAGTCGCTCCTTAACCTGATTGACACGGTCCGTGATCTCGCGGGGACGGCGGGTCGTCCCGAAGAGATGTTTCTGGATCTCGAGGATTTCCGGATGATTGAAAAATGCGAGTGGTTCGTGGTGACTGATCTCTGCTGGTTTGTCGAGCATGCCAGCCATCCAAAAACACGTGGCCCCCTCCGCTTCCAGAATGTGCGCCCATTTGGCGGCCTCCAGAGTCACCCCATCCGTACCGGCAAATCGGGTTGAAAGAAAACCCACACGCTGCGTCAAGTGAGAGAGGGAAGTATTTTGACTCACTGTAAATAATTAGAATGAACATGTATCATGCACACATGATCGAAAAATTACGAGGTCATCTGGCGGCAATTTATGGCGAAGAACACGCAGGTCCACTTGCTACAGAGATTGCGGCGCCGGTGGAGATGTCCCGAACACGGCTGGCAGCGACAGGGATTCAGCTCGATCCACTCGGCGAACAGGACACGATTCTTATCACGTATGCGGATTAAGTCACTGCACCGGGAGAAACTCCTCTGGCAACGCTCGCTGACTTTTTGCAACACCGCATTGCCCCATGGCTTCCGGCGGTGCATTTGTTGCCGTTCTGTCCGAGTTCGTCGGACGATGGGTTTCCGGCCATCGGTTATTACCGCGTCGATTCTGCGTTCGGCGACTGGGAGCATATCGCTCGAGTGGGTGAAAAATTCGCGCTGATGTTTGACGCGGTATTCAATCATGCCTCCGTGCAGGGTGATTGGTTTGGTCGCTTCCTTGCCCAGGATCCCGGATGGGAGGAGGCATTTTTTTCGGTGCCTGGAGCCCCCGATCTTTCAGCCGTCGTGCGTCCAAGGACACACCCCGTGCTAACCAAAATGGAAAGCGCGGCTGGAGCACGCCAGGTCTGGACGACGTTCAGCGCCGATCAAGCAGACATCAATTTTTCAGATCCCGGCATGATGCTGCGATTGGTGGATGTTTTACTATTCTACATCGAGCGGGGAGCGCGCTTCATTCGCCTCGATGCGATTGCCTTTCTTTGGAGGGCAGTGGGGACATCGTGCATCCATTTGCCTGAAACCCATCGTGCGGTTCAGCTATTCCGCACCGTCGCTGAGGCAGTGAATCCGGAGATCATGATCATCACAGAAACCAACGTTACACATGAGCTCAATCTTTCGTATTTTGGCGACGGGACGAATGAAGCGCACTGGGTTTACAACTTCGCGCTGCCTCCATTGGTTTTGCACACCCTGCGCACAGGGAGCTCAGCTCGACTCACGACATGGGCCGCATCGCTGGATTTGCCCGGCGAAAAATCGACGATGTTTAACTTCCTCGCGTCCCACGATGGCATCGGACTCAATTCAGTCCGTGGAATTCTGGATCCTGCGGAAATTGGCGCTCTGGTGGAAACCACGCTGGCACACGGAGGCAGAGTTTCCGAGGAATCGAACCCCGATGGTTCAACAAGACCCTACGAGCTAAATATCAACGATTACGACGCCCTCAACGGCAATTCCGATATAGCCACCGCGATCGACCGTCACGTGGCTGCGCACTCCATTCTTTTTGCCATGCGGGGCGCTGACGGCGTCGTTCTCGACCCCGATCAATGGCAATGGATCTCTAAATCACTGCATTGATCCGGATGCCGCCAAGACAACAGGTCCACGCAACGATGCCAATGCCGCGGAGATGGGCACCGTCCGGCGCTTCCGGTTCAGAAAATAACTCACGTCCTCATATCCCACGGCCCGCAGCGTGCGGAGCGCTTCCACGTATCCATCGCCAACCCGCTCCGGACAATGCGCGTCCGCGCCAATCACGACAGGAATCCCTCGCTGCTTCATCAGTTCCAGTTGCGACACACTCGGGTTCATTTCAGGCAGCAGCTTTTGCAGCCCGCTGGTATTCAACTCCATCGCCACGCCCGTCTCTGCAATCCGGTCCAAAGACCGCTCGATCATCGGCAGGATCCGCGCAAAATTCCATTCATCGGGGTTTTCGTTCTTAATCAAGTCCGGATGCGCCAATGTGTCATACAGCCCGGTTTCCGCCGCGGCTGCAAGGTGGTCGTAATACACCTGCTGATATGCAAAAACGTCACCAATGAAAAATTTTCGTCGATAGTCAGCCACTTGGTAATGCACGGATCCCAAGACATGATGCAGTTCCACGCTCGCGTGGAGTTGTTCCAACCACGGCTCGACTCCCGGATAGTAGTCACTTTCCAGCCCGAGGCGGACGTCCACCACGTCTTCCAATGCGACGCGGGCTTCATCGACGATGGCGACGTAAGCGGCAAATTCGTCCGGCTTCATCCGCACGGACGCAGAGATGCCGTCCGGCAGCGGGCAGTGGCAGGTGAAGATAATTCCCTTCAATCCGCG
>JBDNGG010000028.1:0-2071 GCA_041689405.1 Terrimicrobiaceae bacterium
CCGTGGGACGGCTGGAAATACCAACTCGCCGGGAGCCGCGCCAATCTTCTCCGCGATGCGCATGTAGCGGGCTGCATGGTGTTGCGGACGCGGGAGGGTTTTGCCCTTCTTGGGCTCGGCGACAATCTGGTTGAGCATCCATGCACGGTTGTGCCCCTCGTATCCGACACGGCGGGGGACACCGGCCAGCCAGACTTCCAGTGCGCTGCGTGCGGAGTTCGGAAAAAGAATTGCGACGTCGAACTTGCCGCGAATTGCCCATGCCACGCGGAACACGCCACCGGGTATCGCGATCACCTCGTCAACCTCGGGCATCGCACGCCAGAAATCTGCAAGTTTTTCCGGCGACAGCACGGTGACGATTGCGTCGGGACGCCCGGCTTTGATGGCACGCACAGCCGGGGCGCTCATGACGGCGTCGCCCAGCCAGTTGCTGGATCGGATGAGTATGCGGAACTTCTGGAGTGTCATCGGGTCGTAACCATCGGGCAAATATACTCCACGTTTGCTCCGGGCGAGCAGGAAGTCTGGCCAGGGAACTTTCCACCGGGCGTGAACCCAAAACCAATCTTCGGGCGAATCGCGGATTTGCTGCTCCAGCACCGTGTTCACGCGGGCTGTAATCGCTGCAGGATTGTCGGAATCAATCAGGATCTCCGGTTTGGCAATGATCTTCCATTTTGCGAACCCCGTGGTCTGGACAGCCATCGGAACAATCGCCGCACCCGTGCCGATGGCCAGCGACGCCGCCAGCGGAGATGTCGAGCACAATCGATCAAAAAAGGGCGTCCAAATGCCGGAGGGTCCAGCATGTTGGTCCACGAGCACGGCGACGAGCCCGCCCTCACGCAAAAGCGTGAGCGCTTTACCGAGGCCCCGCTTCCGATCAAACGTGGCGACCCCATTCCGGCGGCGGTCTCCATTGATCAGGTCGTCGATATACCGATTGCGGATCGCTTGGTAAACTGTGCCCGTCGGGTAGGGGGCGGCGTGGAAGTTGGCTTGGGCGAAGAGTTCCCAATTTCCGATGTGACTGATCATCAAGACGACCCCCTTTCCGCGATGGAGTGCGTTGGTGACGGCTTCCAGGTTTTCGATGGTGGCACACTTTCGGACTTGTGGCTCGGTCATCGCCGCCACGCGGAATGACGAACAAATATTTGCACCAAGACGGGCAAAATGCCGGAGTGTCATCCGCCAGATGGCAAAACGAGAGTGGTTTTTGCCCAGCGCGCGGGATAAGTTTTCCTTTGCCAGTCGCCGGTAGCCGGGCAGGATCATCCATGCAGCGATGCCGAGCGCAGATCCTAACGCAAAGCAGATGCTGATAGGCAGCAGGCGCAGCGTGGAAACCACGGCAAGCGCAATCCAATAGACAAATCGATCCATGAGTAGTGTTGAAACCCGTGACAGTAACGACAGGAAGATGCTAACGGGAAGCAATTCCGACGCCATCCTGCCGGGGCGGACTATTGGACTGCTGGGCGGTGGGCAACTCGGACGCATGTTTGCTCTGGAGGCCCGGCGTCTGGGGTATCGGGTGCATGTGTTCGATCCGGAACCAGGTTGTCCGGCAGGACAGGTCAGCGACCGCGAAGTTTCGGCGCTCTATTCCGACATCGCTGCCTTGGAGGATTTTGCCAGCAGCGTGGATGTCGTGACGTATGAATTTGAAAATATCCCGGTCAGCGCAATTGACGCGGTCGCTGCGATCACCCCGGTCGCTCCGCGGGGCGAGGTGCTCCACATCTGCCAGAACCGCGAACGGGAAAAAACATTTCTCCGGAACGCAGGAATCCCATGTGCAGATTTCCGCGTGGTGGATTCTGCGGAGTCGCTCACCGCGGCGCTCAAGGAGCTTGGCGGGCAGGGTGTGCTGAAAACGGCAGACTTTGGCTATGATGGTAAAGGGCAAGTCCGCATCCGCGTAGGCGATGATCCCGCACAGGCCTGGGCATCTCTCGACGCGCCGCGTGGTGTGCTGGAGGCATGGGTGCCATTTGCGATGGAGCTTTCTGTGGTCGCTGCCCGCGGATGGGATCATTCGGTGGCTGTTTTTCCTGTGGTGGAA
>JBDNGG010000029.1:0-3490 GCA_041689405.1 Terrimicrobiaceae bacterium
AGCTTTCAGCTTTGCATCATCCCCCTCCGTGCCCCTGTGTGCGATCAATCGTATCGCAACTTCTTCATGTCCTTCATGCCCTTCATGGTGAAACGCATTCTCCTTAAATATGTCCAAATGACGGACCGACCCCTTTTGGGAAAAATTTTGTGGCAGAATGCAAGGCAACAAAACTCGACAACCGCGACGGTTTGCGTACGGTCAGAGGGTGATGAAGATCCTGGCTGCTCATCCTCTTCCCGACTTTCGGCTGCGTCTGAGTTTTTCTGACGGTATCGACGCAGTAGTCGATGTATCAGATATTGCAGGACGAGGTGTCTTTGATGCATGGCTACAAAGTGGAGTCTTCGAGGAGGTGTCCGTCACGGACTACGGCGCGTTGAGTTGGCCAGGGGATTTAGATTTGTGTCCCGATGCGCTTTATATCAGAGCAACCGGAAAAAAACCGGAAGATATTTATCCCGCACTTAAGCATGCTGTAGCTCATGCCTGAGATTTCCAGATTTTACGGAATCATCATTCAAATCTACTTTGGTGATCATCCTCCGCCGCATTTTCACGCCATGTATGGCGACTCGACTGCAATAATAGACATTCAGAATCTTTCCGTATTGGAAGGGCGTATTCCGCCTCGTGCACTTGGATTGGTAATCGAGTGGGCGTCGATTCACCAAACAGAACTCATTGAAGGGTTCGCTCTTGCTCAGCAGATGCAGAAGCCTCCGAAGATTGCTCCTCTTCCGTAATAGAGTAACTCGGATGGGTTCAATTTGCCTCCCTCCTTCCCAGTCGTGTCGCCCTGCGGGCTGCGGATACCTCCGCAGGCTCCTATCGTAATTCCATGCGCTGATGTTCTGAAAAATCCCGCCTGCATCCTATTTCCAATTTCAACTTTCCGCTTTCAACTTTGTATCCCCCTCTGTGCCCTCCGTGCCTCTGTGTGCGATAAATCGCATCGCAACTTCTTCATGTCCTTCATGCCCTTCATGGTGAAACGCATTCACCTTAAATATGTCCAAATGACGGACCGACCCCTTTTCCTCTTATCCAGCGTAACCAAAATTCGTGATTCCGAGTGAGCTTTCGCTAAAATGGCAGCATCGCCCGGGTCAGTCTCCCATAACCCCGACCATGTTACATCGTGGCCGAGATCGTTGAGCGGTTCAACTACTCCGCCCCACACACAGGTATCGAGCAAAATTGACGCCATCAGGAGGCGAGCGCCACGGGAAAAAGCTCGATGCGCTCATTCTTAGCCAGAAGCGATGCATAGACGAGACATGCCTGAATATCAGCGGGTTCCAGCCATGGGTAGCCACTCAGGATCGTGCCAGGCGAATCACCTGCCGCAAGCATGTCGAGCACATGCTCTACAGCAAGCCGCCGTCCGCGAATGATAGGCTTACCTCCGAAAATTTCCGGATTGCAGGTGATTCTGTCGATCAATTGAGGCTTGCTCATGGAGTTAATTTATACGGCAAAGCCCAAGAAAACAAGAGGCGCTTAACCGTGACCCCCTAAACTAACCACAGCATCGGCGCGTGGTTCACCTGCATACAAGATTCATATCTCCATGCGTTTTAGACAGCATCGGCGCGTGGGAACGCGCGAGGCAGCCTGCGGGAATTTCCGCGGCCCGACAGGGCAAGATGAGCGGCTTCCTGCTTGGAGAGCGATACAGCTCGGAGAGGAGCGAACGAGGCAATATGGACAGAATTTTCAGGAATTATACATATGCGGGTTGTTTGGATGAAATCCAAACTGAGAAACGATAAAGCCTGACTTCGCTCGCAAATAGATTTGCAGACGCAGTCAAGCTTCACCGTTTCCGGAGGTTTTTCAAATCGAAAAACCCCCGCCCGCATCCTATTTCAAATTTCAACTTTCCGCTTTCAACTTTGTATTGCCCCCCCTCCGTGCCTCCGAGTGCAACCAACCGCATCGCATCGTTCTGAACATTCTGTAAATTGATTTGCGTTGCTCACCCTTCGGGCTTCCTCTCGGAAGTCTGTCTCGGCTGCGCCTCGGCTCTGTCTCAAAGAACCGTATTCTCCCGTCAATCCACACAATCCTGTCCATCCTGTTTAGTTCGGGACCCGCATTGCATCCCCCCTCTGTGCCCTCCGTGCCTCTGTGTGCGATAAATCGCATCGTCTCATCGGGTCAATCATCACAATCCTGTCCATCCTGTTTAGTTCGTCACCCGCATCGCATCGAATTTTAGCTTTCAGAATTATCCAGTTTAGTTCGCACAACAGAGTTGAAGTCGATTTCGTCGGTAAGAATAGACAGCAAAGCGAGTTTCACAGCTGGCAGTTCGGTCTTCACGGTGTGCCATACGACATCAAGATCCACACCGAAGTAGTCATGGCTCAGCTTATCCCGCATCCCGGTCATCGCCCTCCAAGGAACCGTCGCATACCGCATTCGGACTTCATCCGGGATCCGCTTCGATGCCTCTCCGATAACTTCAAGGCACCGGATGACTGCAAAGTAGGTTTTCTCGTCCGCCTTGAAATCACTGACGTCCATGTTGGAAACGAAAGTCCCGGCAAGATCAGCATGCGTAAGAATGTCTTCGAGGTAGTCCCGATAGACTCGCCCGGTCATGCAATAGGAATCGCCTCGGAGAGAATTCGAGGTTCAAGATGGGGTTTAAGAGCTGAGCGCATGACCAGATCGACCCGGCATCCCGTGAGGTCACTGATTTCTGATTCGAGTTGGTTGAAGGCGATCATCCCAATGGGTCGATCAAACTCGACAAGCACGTCAAGGTCACTTTCCTCATTCTCGTCACCGCGGCCACGAGAACCGAATATTGACAACCTACTGACGCCAAATTGGTGGTTTAAGCCTGCCTTCGCCGCCCGAAGTCGCTCCGCAGCCTGTCCGGTTTTGTGACCCATGGTAAAAAGATGGAGCTCTCTTCGCATAAAATCAATAAGAACATGACGCCAAGTCAATCGTGACACTTGCTGCGTCCAACGTGTGAGCAGTTCTCATCGAACGAGGTAACATCGGCGCGTGAGAGTGAACCAGTCAAGATTCATATCTCAATTCGAACTAAACAGCATCGGCGCGTGGGAACGCGCGAGGCAGCCTGCGGGAATTTCTGCAGCCCGACAGGGCAAGATGAGCGGCTTCCTGCTTGGAGAGCTATACAACTCGGAGAGGAGCGAACGAGGCAATATTTGCAGGATTATCCGGATTTACATGATTATACAGAATGCAGGTCGTTTGGATGAAGTTGGAGAAAGCAGACAGTTGAAAGCTGAAAGCTGAAAGCTGAAATTGGTGAGGCACCGATGGCACTGTCTATCCCAATCAAAAAATCTCCGACCGCATTGGGGCATTCGATTTCATCAATTGATTTGCGTTGCTCACCCTTCGGGCTTCCTCTCGGAAGTCTGTCTCGGCTGCGCCTCGGCTCTGTCTGAAAAACCGTATTCTCCCGTCAATCATCACAATCGTGTCAATCCTGTTTAGTTCG
>JBDNGG010000030.1:0-3159 GCA_041689405.1 Terrimicrobiaceae bacterium
ACTTTGAAATGCCGCGACATCGTGATGGTATCACTCACCGCGAGGATGGGTGCGGAATCGACGATAATATGGTCAAACTGCGCCCGTGCAGCCGCGAGAATCTCATCCATCCGCTTCCGCCGAAGGAGGAGTTCCCCGGATTCACGATCCGTGCGTCCCGCAGCCAACACCCAAAGATTCGGGATATGCGTTTCAACAATCGCTTCTTCGAATGTGGCCCTCTCGGAGAGGCAATCTACCAATCCTTTGACGCGACTGTCTGCCAACAGGCGCTTGCCGATGGCTGGCTTGCGCAAATCGGCGTCAATGATCAGCGTTCTCGCATCACGCTGAGCCATTGCTATTCCAAGATTAATTGCAGTCGTGGTTTTTCCTTCTTCTGGAACGGCGCTCGTTATCAAAACCGTGCGGGTGTCGTCCTCAAGGAGCAGCACTCCCGCCCTGAGCGTCCGGTAAGATTCACTGGCGGCACAGAACGGATCTTTCAATAACGGCATTGCCTCCAAGGCATCGGCGACATCGCGTTGCTCTTTATCGAGTTTCTTGTTCGCCCGCAGTTTCTTCGCGTCCTCATTAAATCGGGGGACGGCTGCAAGGGCCGGAAGAGCAAGAATGTTTTCGATCTCGTCCACTGACTTAAATGAGGTGTCGAGATACGTGAGAATCAAAATCGTTCCAGCACTAACAGCGAGCGCAAGAAAAACGCCGATAGCCATGATTTGGACTGGCTTCGGTTTTACCTTGTATGCGGGCGAAGCCGGATCGACCACCTGAATGAAAATCGACTGGCTTCGAGCCTGAGAAGTCTCTTGGTTGAGTTTCTGCAAGACCGCTTGAAAGGAAAGGTTATCAGCTTCAATCATCCGTTCTAGAACCTTGGACTGGATGGAAAGATCTTTGGTTTCGATGACTTTCTGCTCCTGCGCCGAGGTTTCACGTTCGAGACTGAGCTCATTTTGTCTGGCGGACCGGAGTGAAAGCTCGATCGTCTGAGGTGCTCGGACGGCTTCGGCGCGGAGTGTCTCGTCCAAGGTAACCCGCTGGTCCCGCAATTGCATGATCAGCGGGTTGTTTGTTCCGTAACGCGACTGTAATTTGCTTAGTTCCGCATCCAGCGCATTGATCTGATTTCGGAGAGACGCGATTTCGGGGAGTTGGCTGATACTGGCAATTTCCATCAGACGCTCCGGATTCTCGCGAATCGCTGCGATCTGTTCAAAATCACTTTCTAAGCGCAGGCGTTCCGCTTTCGCGTTTGTGAGACGCGAATTCAGCTCGAGCAGTTGTCCAGCAATGATATTGAGTTCGCTGTCCACGGAGACGCTTCCCAGTTGACGGGTATACTTGCTGAGCTGCTCCTCAGAAGTTCTGAGTTTCTCTTCGAGGGATTTCTTCTCCGCCAGCAGGTAACTTAGGTTGACCGACGCGGCGGCAAGCCGCTGCTCGCCTTCAAGAGCGACGTATTCCCGGACAAACGTATCCACCATTTCAGTGGCAACCTGCGGATCCGGGTGATCAAACGAAACAGTCATCAAACGAGTTCCCTGGATCAACTCGACTTTTGTGTTCGAAAACAGGAACCCCACAAAACTTTCGTCTGCCGTCTCGGCTTCGAGCCCGGTATCCTTGCGGAAATCTGCGCGATCTTTAATGGCCGTCTTCGCGACGATGCGCTGCATCAATGATCGGCTCACGAATCCTAATTGGATTGTCTGCAACATTTCCAAGCCTCGAAGGTCTTCAATTGACCCTCCGGAGAACGTAGGTGTGGCATCCATCACGCGCTGTTCAATCTTCAGGCGCGCAAATGAGCGGTAGATCGGGATTGTATTGCTCAGGTAAACCATGGCGCCAGCGACACCAGCGATCAAATAAAGCACGATCAGCCACGAAAACTTTTTTGTGACCGCCCATAGCCGGCGGTAGTCGATGGAAAATGGGGATTCGTCGCCCTGATTGGAGGACGAATCCGGTAACTCAAGCAGATCCTTGTCGTGGCCTTCGGGCGCAGGTGATTTCTCAGACATGACTAAAACAAACTTTCTTGGACAGTAATAAGGTCACCCTCTTGGACGACAAATTGCCGACCTTGCGAGCTGAGGAGATTTACTGTGATTTCGACTACCTTGGTATCTCGCTTCCGTGTGATTTGGATATTGCGCAAATTGCCTATGCGGGTGTTTCCGCCAGCCCGGGCGAGCGCCATCGGGAGAGTGAGTGTCTGTGTCGGCGGAATTTCGTAAGTTCCGGGACCTCCCACCTGACCAAGGATGGTGAAAGTCATCGGCGCGTAGGTGATTACTGAGACCGATACCTGTGGATTAGTGAGAAACCCCGTCCGTAGTCGCGCAGCAATCGTTTCTGCCGCATCGCCAACGGTCTGACCAGCGATTGAGACCCGCCCGATCAGCGGAAATGAGATAGAGCCATCTGCCGCGATCTGTTCTTCGGTGACCATATCCGCTTCCTGGAAGACTTGCACCCGAACGACGTCATTTGGTCGGAGGTTATAATTCGTGTCGAATTCGGCATCAGGAGACGGCACCGTTCCAACCTCCCTTTCTCTGATCGGATTCGTGGTTAGGCAGCCTGTCAGGAGAATAACCAGCGGGAGCAGAAGCAAAAATTTAAACGGCATGTTAATGGTGGTTCGATGTGTCAAGAGAGCCTGGTTGGCGACTGGTGGTAAATAAAGAGGCTTGGATCTGCGGTTTTTGTAACCTGTAGAGGAGCCAGTGCAGTACTGCCAAAACTTGAACTACACGTTTCCGGCAATGTGATCCACCAAAAAAGCGGGTGGCATCCGCCACCCGCTTTTCGAAAGCTGGAATTCAGACACGACAGCTTGATTATGCGCCGTAAGGGACTGGCGTTGGCGTCGGTGTCGGGGTTGGTTTAAGTTGAGGAATTGCGTCGCTTTCCACGACTGAATCCAAAAGAGGATTCACGAGAATCTGCTCGACAGCTGAGGCACGAATCACTGCGTCAACAGAGGAAGCGGAGTCTCCAGGGGAGGTCGCAACAATTCTCGGAATCGTCTGTGCCACGTTAGAGACGGTGATGACGGAGCGGACGATAAGATCACTTTTTTGCAAGTCAGTGTAACTGAACGTTGATATCACTTGTATCGAAATATCTGCCAGTCGAGCAGCGTCAGCA
>JBDNGG010000031.1:0-4793 GCA_041689405.1 Terrimicrobiaceae bacterium
CATCAACCATTTCACGCGGCTTGAAAAGAAAACCCAAGAAGCGGGCTGAAGGTGCGTGATCCGCGGGCGCAACTGTTTTTTCGACGCAGATTCTTTATGCCCGGACTTAGACTTTGATGACGGCCACCGTCGTATTATCCTGCTTCGGGTTGGCACTTTTCTCCACTTTTTCCAAGAGCTTGTGAACCACTTCCACAGACGGCGCGGAACTCAGTTTTTTCAGCTCTTTACAAAGCTCCTCATTAGTAAGGGTCAGAAGTCCATCGCTTGCGGCAAGGAGGATGTCTCCGGGTTTCAGAGAGTAGGGATCTTGGGGAGCATCGATTTGAGAAATTTCGAGGCCATTGAGTGCGGCGAGAAGCGCGTTACGTTCAGGGTGGGTTTGTACGTCCGTGGGACGCATCTGACGGGCAGCGACCTTTTCCGCAAAGACGGCCCGCATCGAATGGTCGGCATTCAGGCGGATGAGCTTTCCTTTTCGCCATAAAAGGAGCGGTGAGTCTCCTACGCTGATCCAGCGGAGAGACTGCCGATCCACCAATGCCGCAACCAGAGTCGTGCCGGCCTCACCCAGGGTATCAGGGTCGGCCTTGATCATCTCATCGAGTGCCCGATTTGCAGCTGTGAGTGCATGTTGAAGCGGAGATTCGGCGGGCAGCGGTGTGGCTTCTCGACTTTCGGAATTTTGCGGTTCTTCCAGAGCCTCAAAAAACGCCTCCACGAAGTGCTCTACAGCGGCGAGGCTGGCCTGTCGTCCGCCTATGTGCCCGCCCACCCCGTCCGCAATAACGACAAGGAGTCGCTCAGCCCCGTTCTCGTCGCCGTCAACGATGCTGAACGCATACGAATCCTGTTGCTCATCGCGACTACCGAGGGTCTGTCGCCCGGCAAAATCGCGGTCGAGTTGAAGCGACTGCGGCAGCAGGGGAGTTTTTTTTGAAAAGATTGGCAAAACGTGGGGCGTTTTCCGCGTTCAGGGTTTTTATCCTGCTCGCGAACTTGGCGTGAGGTTTTTTTCTCGCTCACAGGCGTGGTGCCTGTGCTGCGGGTGCTATGCTTGCGGTTGGTCTGGCGCTTCCTGGTAGTCGAATTCCGCGCCGCAAAGCGGGACGAAGCGCAGAACCGTATTTCCTATAACGAGAAACTCTCCACCTTTGAGTTCCGTCGGTTGCAGAACCGGCACCTCACCGACGTATGTCAGGTTTTGCCCGCCGCCGTGCTGGAGATAGAACTTCCTTCCGCGGGGGTCGTAGGTGATCGACGCGTGGTTCTGCCGCGAGATCTTCTCATCACCGAAGTTGAGTTTGCACCTCTGGTCGTCAGCGCGGCCGATGCTGTTCATGCCATAGCCGAGGCGAACAAAATCGCCTGCTCCGGGACCCGAGACAATGGCCATCCAACCGACGACCGGGTCATGCATGTGGTCTTTCGGCTCGGACGCCTCTCCTGCACTCGGGACTGCGACGGAAGCGCGGCGGCGGGTTGTGGGGCCTAGGATGACGGTCTTATCTTCATCGTAGCGGGTGCCCATCATCCGGGTTGCCTCGCCGCCACCTTGGCCAGGCGCTGGAGGTGGGCGGTTAATGATACGCGTTTTGTTGTCGTCCTCGAATCCACCGGGCACCGGAGGAGGTGTGTTGCTGCCTGTCGGGCGGCCGATGATGCGGGTCTTGTCGTCGTTTTCCATATTATTTTTCGTAGAGTTTATTGATGAGGTGATTGAGGCAGTATTGGCCGGATTTGTTGACTGCTCCCTCTTCAATTTCCTGAGCAATGTGCATGAGGAATACGAGGATAGCCGACATGAGGAGGCCAAGCCAGGTTGTGTAAAAGGCAGCCCCAAGGGCGTCTGTCACCGAGGCCAAGTCAATCTGCCCGTTGTTCCGGGTGTATTCGACTGCGGCGAGATTGAGCCCGGCGACGATGCCGATCACCGTGCCGAGGAACCCGAGAGTGGGGACCAGCCAGACCGTGAAGCGGAGAAGATTGTAGCGGAGGTCGATCTCATGCATGAAGAGGTCGATGCTCGAAGAGAGCATCGAGTTAGCCCGATCCACCGACTTCGATGTCTGGAACTGTAAGACGATGCGCTCGATGAGTTGGCTCAGGAAAAGCCCATTGGCCGTCTCATGGACGCGCCGGTAAATCGGAACCAGGTCTTTTGCCGTCAGGAGGACATCCGGTGCCTCGGGGAGGTATTTTTTATCGAGTTCCGCCCGCTCCCTGCGGCAGGCGAGAAGTCGTAAGCTGACTTCCCCGATGCCGAACATGAAAGCAATCCACATAAACGTCTGCACCGCAAACGGGCGTGTAACCGAGAGTTCCTCGCCCAGTGGGGATTTCTCCATTCCTTTATCCACCAGCAGACGGCCCGCGAGGCTCGTTGGTTCCAGAGCCAGGTTCAACACTGCCACGATAGCAATGCCCGCAAAAATGGACGCGACTCCAACGAGGAATCGGTTCATTCGATCTCCCCGGTCATTGGATTCCTGCGGGGGCGGCCGACGGATTTCGGAGCTTGCCGGTTGACCACTGCGGGCGGCAGTGGCGGAGGCACTGCTTCGCGGCGGAAGCGAAGCAGGGAGGCGAGCGTCGTCTCATAGCTGCCAAGGCGGA
The DNA here is from genome assembly GCA_041689405.1 of Terrimicrobiaceae bacterium. Classification (GTDB taxonomy): domain Bacteria; phylum Verrucomicrobiota; class Verrucomicrobiia; order Chthoniobacterales; family JAATET01; genus JBDNGG01. The sequence goes on from JBDNGG010000031.1 coordinate 2,617, forward strand.
TCGGCGTGTCGAGTGTGACTGCGGCCTGTTGGATCTTTCGCCACTTTCCATTTTGCGCGACGAACGTTCCATTCGAGCTGCCTAGATCCACGATGTATCCGTCTCCTCCCGCACCCACAGTGACCTCCGCATGGCGGCGGCCAACGGTATCCTCCGAGGAGGGAAGTTCGATGTCGGCGTGCGAGTTGGAACTCGCACGACCTACCACCAGAACTTTGAGCGAGTCGGGCATGGTGATTAGCCAGGGATGCTGAAGCGGAACCTCACCTCGCCAAGCTCGACAAGGTCGCCATCGCGGAGTCCGCCCTGCGTGACGCGTTTGCCATTTAGGACGACGCCATTTCCGCTCCCCAGATCCGTAATCGAAAAGGCTCCTTCGCGGCTCATGTGAAGATCGGCATGGTGCCCGGAGACGCTGTCGTTGGAGAAGACAATGTCGTTGTCGCTGCGTCGCCCGATCCGGCTGGCCGTCTTAGTGATGGCCAGCTTCGACGCATCGGCATCCTGCATGACCAGGTAAGCGAGTGCGGCGCTCTGGGCTGAGATCCCGGCAATTTCAGGCTGTAAATCAGCATCAAAGGAAAACTCCGCGGCTGGAGGGATTGGTTTTTTCCGGTTGAGCAAGGCGGCGATGATGATGCCAATGAGCCCAAGCAGAGCTATCACACCGACGATAACCCACCCTGAGTTTTGCTTGGCCCAGAGGCTTGCGGCCTCCACTTGGGTTAGGGCTGGCGTGGGCTCGGGGGTGGCCTCCGGAGTGGCCTCCGGAGTGGCCTCCGGAGTGGCTTCCGGTGTCGGCGTTGCCTCCGGCGTCGGGGTAGGCGTGGGAGGAGCCAGGTCGAGCGATTTTTCGAGCTTCTGGCCATCCTCGGTCGTCAGCGCGACGGTCACTTTTGCGCCGGGGGCGACATCTTTCAAGGAGGCGATGACCTCGCCACCCCCGTCCAGAGAAGCAACCAGTGCCTGCGCAAGGTTTGGAGAATTTTGAGGGCGTGCGTCTCCCGGTTTGGCGGGCAGCGGCAATTGCACGTAGTAGCCGAGAGACTCCGCCGCGAGGCGCTCGAGATTGCCGAGCGCAGGGACATCCTGAGCGGACTCCGGAGAACCAACTGCAAGCACCATAATGTTCTCTTTTTTCGCGGTCTCTTGGAGGTTAGCGAGTGTGTATCCTGTGTCCTCATCCTTCCCGTCGGAGAAAATGAGGAGCGCCTTGCGGTCGGCCTTGATTGCGGCGAGCTTCTCGATGGCATCCATCGAGCGGCGGTAGAGGCGCGTCCCCATGCCGTCAGCTTTTAGAGTAGCGAGAGCAGCGCGGGTATCCGAAATGGGAGCCCCGACCGGAGTCAACTCCACGAGGTCATTCGCAAACGTCGAGAGGCCGATCAAATTCCGGGGCTGGGCTTGGTTAATGATGTCGGTAATCACCTGCTTGTTCACCTCAATCGTCGCATTGCGCGGAAACTTGGATGTGCCCATGCTGGTGTCCACCAGAATGAGCATCGCAGAAAGGTTCAGCGCGTTATCCGCATACGGCGTCGCCCGGCTCTCGATCACTTTTCCATCACTCGTGACCTCGGTAGCTGTCACCTTCGCGTCCGGGACGAGACGGTATTTGAACTTCAGGGTGGGCTCCGGTGTCTTCTCCTCGGAAATACTCGTGGCATTTGGGTCAAATTCCACCGTTCCGGCGACTGCTGAAGCAGCGAGAAAAAACAGGGGGATGCCGATGAAAATAGCCGCGGAACGAAAGATGCCTGAAAGGGATCGCATTGCCATAGGCAGCCGTTATAGCCGATATACTGATGCCTACAACTTGGAAATGACGTCCGGGGAATGACGTCCGGGTGTATGCAATTTTTTCTTGTGGCATTTTGCAGCCCGATACGCCCCGGAGATAGCTTCATTACGACCCGGCAAAGCTGAAAGTATTGCGTATCATCTGACCGCTCACTGACCGATTGATTCCCCCACGCGATTAAAAACTCCGAGGCTCGTTTCACTCGCCTCATTAAGGGTCAAGGTTCAATAGTCAAAACTCAAGTCGTCAAGTCCCAAAACCCGCCAGCTTAACGCGAAGATCCAAGAACACACCGAAAACCGCCGCCACTACAACGACCGTCGGGATTGCCATAGCCACGAGCCGACGACCACAGAATCTCGGGAACGTAGTAGTA